>JAGCUK010000034.1 GCA_017962925.1 Bacteroidales bacterium | reverse complement strand
AGGCATATTCGGCGATTCTGGCCGCGTCAATGGCATCATTCTTACCACGGGTGAGGCCCATGGAGTTCTTGATGCGGGTGGGGTCATCCATCCAGAGGAAGATGCTCAGTTCCTGACAGGCGATGGTCAGAGGATAGATATATCGGCCAGTGTACTCGGCGCAGACGAGGACATCATCCATTGACGCGTCAAGCGCCTTCATAGTGGCTTTAAAGGCCTTCTTAAGGGTTTTAACATCATTGGCGCACTCTTCTTCGCAGACTATTTCAAGGCCGCTGCGATAGCAAAGATTACATTTTTCTTTGCTGATGTCGATGCCGACATGGATTTTTTTCATAACTTGCATTGCTTTTTTAGTGGACAGTGGGCCGTCGATCCGTCACCTACAAACCTTATTGCATCTAAGGATATTCTTATTCAGGTCCTGGATCAACGGGCCGGGCGGGGCAAAAAAGATAGATGGGTCTTACCCATTTGTAAGAATTGAGAACCGCCCGGCTCCATTGTCCTTTGTTAAACTTTCTTTATCGGCATAAATTTACTACTTTTGTCAAACAAACCTGGTTGGCAGAAAACTACGCTGCAAATCTAAGGTTTGTATGATATTGAATACCGAGGTAATCACAGTATGAAAAAAGTTACCCTTGTCCCCATACTTTTCTGTCTCTTGCTGACAGGATGCCTGAAGCACAACGAGCCTTGGGAAAAACTCAACGACGATGAGCAGGAGCTCTATTTCGTCAACCAGTTCGGCGTCAGCATGATGAACTCCTACTACCTTTGGAATCAGGAAGTTGCAGATGCACTCAAGACCTGGGAATACAACTCGGAACCTATCTCCAAGACAAAAGAAGTCCGCTATAAGGACGAACAAGGCAGGGATATCGATCAGTGGACACAGATGACCAGCAACTTCGCCGGTTTCCAGGGGCAGGTCACTGGCAATACGGTGTCTTCCGGAATGGAATATGCCGTGTATGCAGATTCGGCCACCTCGGAAGCGGCCATGGTGGTCACCTATGTCTATGCAGGCAGTCCCGCCGAACTTGCAGGCCTCAAGCGCGGGGACAAGATCGTGGCTCTGAACAACAACGCCATCACCACCGCGAACTACAAGCAATTGGCTGCGGCCACCCTTAACAGCGGCATGCCCTGCTCTCTCAAGATGGCTGACGGCAGCAGCAAGAACATCCTCGCCAAGGAAATGTATCTCAACCCCGTGCATCTCCACAAGGTAATAGAGAAGGACGGGCGCAAGATAGGATATCTGCACTATACCTCCTACACCCTCAAATCCATCCCCGAACTGATCAAGGTGTTCAAAGGGTTCAAGGACGCGGGCATCAGCGAACTGGTGCTGGACCTCCGCTACAACGGCGGCGGCTACACCCGCACCTCCGAGGTGCTGGCATCGATGCTGGCGCCCGTGAGTGCGGTGGATGACGGCTGCATCTATCAGAGGGATATCTACAACACCAAGTTGACGGATGCCTGGGGCGAGGAAGTCACCAAATTCTCCACGGAGTTCACCTACGACGATGAAGGCGCCGAGCGCACAGTCTCCACCGCCGGCGCGAACCCCAACGTTTCCAAGATCTACGTGATCGTGTCCCGCAACACGGCATCGGCCTCCGAGGCCAACGTGTGCGGCCTTCTGCCCTATACGGACATGAAACTCATAGGCGAGCGCACCTGCGGAAAGTTCTGCGGCGGCATCATCGTGGACGGCCCTACCTTCTACGATTGGGTGAAGGACGAACTCAACAAAAAGACAATGGACGCCGCCGTCAAGTATACCGACAACTGGGGCATCTACGTGATGATCTCCCGCTACGCCGATAAGGACGGCAACACGCTCAGCATGCCCAGCGGACTGACCCCGGATATCATGGTCTCGGACGACCCTATGGACGGCTATGAACTGGGAGATGAGAACGAAACCATGCTCTCGGTGGCCCTGAACGGCCTTCCTCCCAAGACCCTTTCCTCGCGCTCCGTGCGCCATGAGGCTCTGGATTATTCGCAGCATCCCGAAGTGCGCATCCTCACACCCAGGAACATATTCGCAAAATGAAAAAATACTCCTTTATCCTTGTAACGGCGGCTGCACTCCTTGCGGCTGCCTGCGGCTGCAGCGACAATCAGCCGGTAGACAACGTAGATCCCTTCATCGGATCCGGCTTCCACGGCCACGTATTCGTGGGTGCCAATGTGCCTTTCGGTTTCGTTCAGGCCGGCCCCACCAACATCTCCCAGGGCTGGGACTGGTGCTCCGGCTATCACGATTCCGATTCCACCGTCATCGGTTTTTCCCACACCCACCTCAGCGGAACGGGTTGCGGAGACCTTCTGGACATCACCCTCATGCCCGTCGTAGGCAAGGACCTGACCTATGCCCGCGGCAAGAAGGATGAGCCCGGGAGCGGCCTTTGGAGCTATGCCGACCGCAGTGCGGAAATCGCCGAGCCAGGCTACTACAACGTGCCTCTCACGCGCTACGGCATCAAGGCGGAGATGACCGCCACCGAGCGCTGCGCGATCCACCGTTTCACCTTCCCCGCATCCGAGGAGGCTGCCTTCGTATTCGACCTGCGGCACGGCGGCAACTGGGACCACACCACCGACTCCTTCGCCGAGGCCGTAGGGGACAATGCTATCCGCGGCTGGCGCTTCTCCAAGGGATGGGCCAAGAACCAGCGCATCTACTTCTACGCCGAGTTCTCCAAACCCGTAGAGGTGGAATACATCGCTTCGGAAGATGATTACGGCAAGGTGCAGGAGCAACTTTACACCAGGGTGAACTTCGTCACCACGGAAGGGGAGCAGGTGCTTGCCAAGGTGGGTATTTCCGCCGTCAGCATGGAAGGCGCCGAGATGAATCTCCGCAGCGAGATCCGCGGCTGGGACTTCGACAAGGTGCACGCCGCTGCCCGCACGGCCTGGAACAAGGCTCTCTCCAAGATAAAGATAGATGCCCCGGAAGAGACAAAGACCATCTTCTACACCGCCCTCTACCATGCCATGATAGCACCCTCTCTCTTCAACGATGTGGATGGCTCCTACCGCGGCTCCGACGACCAGGTGTATGAGAAAGCAGACTTCGACAACTACACCACTTTCTCGCTCTGGGATACCTACAGGGCCGAAATGCCCCTCCTCTGCATAATAGAACCCGCGAGGATGGACGATATGGTGGAGACCATGCTCAAGATAGGGGAGCAGCAGGGCTTCCTTCCCATCTGGCACCTCATGGCCAACGAGACCTACTGCATGCCCGGAGAGTCCGGCGTAATCGCCGTTGCAGATGCCATAGTCAAGGGATTCAAGGGCTTCGACCGTGAGGCAGCCTACGAGGCTCTCAAGAGTTCTCTGGACACCGTAGGATGCGGAAATGAATACCGCATCAAGTATGGCTACGTGCCCTCCGACCTTTGCGGAACCTCCCTCGGAAAGGATATGGAATTCGCTATCGCCGATGCCGCTGTCGCCAACGCCGCGCGTGCTCTGGGCAAGGATGAGGAAGCCATCTTCTTCGACCTGCGCAGCCACAGCTATCGCAACTACATGGATCCTGAGACCGGTTTCGCCCGTGCCAGGATGCTGGATGGCAGCTGGCGCACTCCTTTCAATCCTTTCGGCCACATCAATACCGACTACACCGAAGGCAACGCCTGGCAGTACACCTGGCTGGCACCTCACGATGTGGACTGGCTGGTGGAATTCGCCGGCGGCAAGGAAGGCTTCGAGGCCAAACTAGACTCCCTTTTCACCGTGTCTGAAGAGCTGGAGGATGGCGCCGCGCCTGATATGTCCGGCATGATAGGCCAGTATGTGCATGGAAACGAGCCCAGCCATCACATTATATATTTATACGCGATGCAGGGCCTGCCTTGGAAGACTGCCGACAGGGCTAGGGAAGTGATGACTACTCTTTACACTACCGACCGTGCCGGTCTCTGCGGCAACGAGGACGTGGGCCAGATGTCCGCGTGGTACATTCTTTCCGCTCTCGGATTCTATCAGGTGGAGCCTGCCTGCACCCAGTTCTGGTTCGGCAGTCCCGTGGTGGACAAGGCGGTTATCAACGCCGGCGGCAAGAAGTTCACCGTAATCGCAAAGAACAACAGCCCCGAGAACAAGTACATCCAGTCCATAACGCTGAATGGCAAGCCTTACGACCTGCCATTCATAGATTACAAGGACATTATGTCCGGTGGAAAACTCGTGCTTGAAATGGGCTCCGAGCCGGTTCTCTGGTATTAGACTTCTTTTGGACGGAAAATCCAGAACAGGGCATTCTCCAGGATATATGCCAGGAGGATGCCCATTATTATTGCCGGCCAGGGGAGTCCGAAGGCCACCACCAGAACGATTATGATGGCGGAGATGCTTAAAATCGCAATCCGCAGCATCCTGGTGGCAGGTGCAGTATCAATCTCCTTCCCGAATTTCAAGGAAAACATGGGCATCTCACAGACCAGCAAAACACAGAGAACCAGAGAAACGCCAATGATTATCCAGGGAATGGCTGCGTCGAACGATCCCGGAAGGAACACCAGCAGACAGCAAAGGGAGCCGCAGATCAGAGCCGAGGCGGGGGTCGGAAGGCCTATGAACGAGCAGTGCTGGCGTTCATCCACGTTGAACTTCGCCAGCCTGAGAGCGCTGAATACTGCAATTAACAGAGGAATCCAGACTAAGTAGCTGGCAAATCCGTCTGCGTAAAGGGTGCAGTTGAAACACATCATCAAGGCCGGGAGCACACCGAAACTCACCACATCGGCAAGCGAATCAAGTTCCTTTCCTATAGGGGAATACGCCCCGAGCAGGCGGGCTGCAAGGCCGTCGCAGAAATCGAACACCACGGCCGCAAGCATGCATAAGAACGGGAAATCGGCTACCCCGTGCAGTTCCGGCTCGAATAACGCGATTATGCCAATCACCCCGCAGAGGAGATTCAGCGAGGTGATGGCGTTTGGAATATGCTTTTTCAGAGCCATTTACTTGATGCCGAGTTTCTTCTTCAGATCCTTCGGGAGAGCATCCTTGTGGAGGATGATATCCAGGCTCTGGCCCTTGATGTAATTCTCGGTCACGTACCAGATTCCCTTATACTTGTTGTCGGTGCCCCAGGAGTTCTTCACCAGATAGTACTTGGTGCCGAACTGGTCGTGGGCGATGCCGTAGATATGCATTCCGTGGTCGTCGGTGATGCTCTTGTTGTCGAAGCCCTTCTGGCGGTACTCCTGGTCGGCGACAATCTCTGCGGGAGCCTCTACGGGCTGCGGCTTGCCTTCTTCCTTGCCAACCCAGTGCTCCTGGTCGGAACCGCCCTGCTTGGTGACTGCCTTGGGATCGATCAGCACGCCGAGGCCGTTGCGGGTGAAGCCGGGTTCGCTCACGTCGGCACCCCAGCAAGCGGTGTAGCCGGCGCGGATGGCATCGTCCAGAACCTTCATGAACTCATCTATAGGCACGTTGTAGGCCTCGTCCCAGCGCCAGTTGTCTTCTACCTCGATGGCGAAAGGCTTGTAGAAGGGATGATGGGTGAAGGAGGTGAGGGTCACGTAGTCGTCGGGGTTGAACTTGAGAGCATCGCGATAAGACTCGGTGGTGTACTTCTTTCCATCGACGGTGAACTCCTCGGGAATCTCGCCCATATATGCCTTCAGGATGCCCTCGAGGCCGTTTCTCCAAACGGGAGTGAGGCTGCGGTTGGGATTCCTCACGATCGCGCCCACATAGGCCTTGAGTGCGGCGTCGAGTTCTCCCTGCACGGGAAGATCGGTGCCATAGTTCAGGCCGGAGAATGCGGACTGAGGCATGAGACCGTAGTCTGCAATGATGTGAAGTGCATCATCGCCTTCGCTGCCGACTGCGAAATTCAAGTTGCCGTCCAGACGCACATACTTCTCAGCCCTTTCGAGATAAGACTTATACACGACGAACATCTCGGAGAAGTCCGGATATGCGGCCTCGTCTTTGATCTTGTTGATACGGATTACCTCGGATTCCACAAAGGAAAGCGCGGAAAACACCCAGCAGGTGCCACTGCGGTGCTGATTCTTGACGGAAGTGACAGGGTTCTCGACATCGGTGGTGAACTGATAGTCAGGCCACTTGATGTTGGGTTTTTGCTGTGCGAATGCAGATGCACAGAGGAGCAGCAGGGCTGCGGATACTAACAACTTCTTCATAATATCTTATTTGTTATATGTTTCCAATGCTTTTTCGAGGATGTGCATGGCCTTTTTCAGTTCGGGAACTTCCAGCACATATGCCACGCGGACCTGGTTGCGGCCCACTCCGGGAGTGCTGTAGAAGGGTTCTGCAGGGGTAATCATCACAGTCTCGCCGTCCAGGCGGAAATCCGTCAGCAGCCATTTGCAAAAGGCTGTGGCGTTCTCCACCGGCAGTTCCGCGACGGTGTAGAAGGCGCCCTTGGGCTCGGGGGTGAACACTCCGGGAATGGCGTTCAGGGCCTTTACGGTGTAGTTCCTGCGGGCGATGTATTCCTCCTTCACGGCGGCGAAGTAGGCATCATCCGCGTCGATTGCACCGAGCACTACCGCCTGTCCGAGCACGGGAGGGCAAAGCCTTGCCTGCGCGAACTTGGTGATCAGCTCCATCAGGGCCTTGTTACGGGACACCACGCAGCCTATTCGTGAGCCGCAGAGGTTATAACGCTTGGAGGCGGAATCTACCAGAATCACGTTATCATCCATCCCTGTGAGGTGCAGGGCAGAGAAATAAGGCTCTTCGGTGTAGCAGAACTCGCGGTAGGCCTCGTCCGAGATGAGGAAAAGGTCGTGCCTGCGGCAGATGTCGGCGATAGAGAGCATCTCCTCCTTGCCATAGATCATTCCGGTCGGGTTCGAAGGGTTGCAGACGAGGATGGCCTTGGTGCGGGGGGAGATGTGCTTCTCCAACTCCTCTGCCGGGGGCAGAGCGAATCCGCTGCGGATGTCAGTGTGCACGGCGACCACCTTCACCCCGTTCATCTTCGCTAGGGTGTTGTAGTTGCAGTAATAAGGCTCCATCACCAAAACTTCGTCTCCGGGGTCGAAGGCCGCGTGGAAGATGAAGGTCAGGGACTCGCTGCCGGCGGTGGTGACGAGGATATCGTCTATGCCGATATTGATACCGGCATGACGGTAGTACTTCTCTACCAGCGCCTTACGCAGCTCCAGCGTGCCTGCGGAGTTGGTGTAGGGGAGATGGTCGAAGCTGAATTCCTTCAGCGCCTTGACTGCGGACACCGGCGACTTGATGTCCGGCGCCCCGATATTCAGATGATAAATCTTGACCCCGTCCGCTTTGGCCTTGTCGGCAAAGGGAGTCAGCATCCGGATGGCGGATGCGGGGATGGAAGATGCGGATTTGGAGATGCGTGGCATATGGCTATTCCTCGATGCGGAAGAGATTCAGGAACCCGGTCATCATGAATACGTTGCGGATGTCCTGGTTGATGCTTTTTACGATCACGGTGCCTCCCTGGGCAGTGGCGGCTTTGCGCAGAGTCAGGAATATCCTGAGCCCGGAGCTGGAGATGTATGTCAGATCCTTGCAGTCCAGGATGATGGTGCCTGCGGCATCTGCTGCAACAGGTTCGAGTTCTTTGCTGACCTCTACGGAGGCGGGAGTGTCGAGACGGCCGACGAGCTTTACAGTCGTCACGTTTTCTTGTTTGTTGATGTTGATTTCCATGTATCTAAATGTTTTTTGTCATCGAAAGTACATTCTGTCCATCGGAGCGCACGTAATGCACGGTGTCCATTATCTTGCGGACGAGGAAGATGCCCAGGCCGCCTATGTTGCGTTCCTCCGCCGACAGGGTCACGTCCGCTTCGGGAGCCGCGGTGGGATCGAAGGGGGTGCCGTTGTCTTTGAGGATGAAGACCAGGCTGTCGTCCCTGAGGATGGCCTCGAGGTCGACCAGGCCGTCCGTGCCTTCGGGATATGCATACATGATCACGTTTGTGACCGCTTCCTCGAGGGCGAGGTTGATATTCATCGCCGTGGAGGCGTCCAGCCCCTTTTCGTCTGCTATTTCCTGCAGGAAATCCGCCAGCTGGGATATCTGGTCGACGCTGTTGTGCAGAACCAGATGCCTCTCTTTCTGCTGATTCAGGGATCCGTTCAGATAGTGGATGAAGAGCATGGTGAGGTCGTCGCTCTGGGGCGCTTCTCCCACGAATTCCGCCACTGCCTTCTTGATAGCCTCCATATGGGCGTCGGAACTGCGGCGGGTGGAAAGCACGGCGTCCATCCTGTCTTCTCCGAATAGCTCGTGGGTGGCATTCTCCGCCTCGGTGAGGCCGTCGGTATAGAGGAAGATGGCATCGTCGTATGCCATGACGGCCTCCTGCTCCTTGAATTCGAACCCGGCCAGAACGCCCAGGGGAAGATTGGATTCCACCGGCAGATAATGCTTGGCGTCGGTGAGGATGAGGGGAGCATTGTGCCCGGCGTTGCAGTAGCGCAGATGCCCGCTTGCAAGGTCCAGGATGCCGATGAAGAAGGTGACAAACATGTTGCTTTCGTTCACCTCCGCCATCGAATTATTCATGATCCGCACGATGGCGGCGGGATTGTCTTCGTGGGCGGAAACGGTGCGGAAAAGGCTTCTGGTGACTGCCATCACCAAAGATGCGGGGATGCCCTTGCCGCTCACGTCACCTATGCAGAAGATAAGCTTCTCGTCCCGGATGTAGAAGTCGTACAGGTCTCCTCCAACCTCCTTCGCAGGCACGATCGTAGCCGACATGTCGAGGTCTTTCCTCTCGGGGAAGGGAGGGAAGATCTTGGGAATCATCGACATCTGTATGGCACGGGCGATGCGGAGCTCATTCTCCATACGCTCCTTGCGCTCGTTGAGTTCCTTGAACTTCTTCTGGTCTTTCGCGGCAGAAAACAGGATGACTATGATCATCGCGATGCCCAGCACCTGCAGGAGCGCGACAAGGAAACCTACCTGGCGTATCCCGCCGAAGATCTCCTTGTCCGGTATGATGACGGAGATGGCCCAGCCGGTCTTGTCGACGGTGGTGGAGAAAACGTGGTTCTTCTCATCTTTGGGCAGGGTGCCGGTATCTCCCACCATGTTCTTGCCGGAACGGCTGACCAGGGTGCAGACTGCATTGGGATAGGTCCTGGCGCTGATCACGAGGTCGTTCAGCCAGTCCAGGGAGATGTCTGCGGTGAGCACCGCCACGAATCTGCCGTCAGGGGCCTTCAGAGGCACGGAGTAGGTGGTCATCAGAATCTCTCCGCCGCCCTCGTCCACATAGGGCTCGGACCAATAACCCTCTCCCAGTTCCAGAGGCTTGGTGAACCATTCCTGGGAAGGGTAGTCGTATTCCTCGGTCGCCAGGCTGGAAACGCGTATCGAGCTTTCTCCCGGTGCCTGGAAGCAATAGGGAGAGAAGAGCGGGCGCTTCCTGTCGTAGCCGGGCACCAGGGCGATGGTGGAGCCGACGATGACGGGATTATCCTGCACCATGCGCCTGGACACGGCCCAGAGACTGTCCGGCACGCTGAGGGCCCACTGGGCCAGCCAGACGCTGTTGTGGACTGCGACCTCGGTCTGGTCCACAATGTCCAAAATTTTCAGTTTGGCAACCTCCAGGCGGCTCTCGGCGCGTTGGGTGGCTTCTTTGCGAATGCCTTTCTGCGTGAAGTAGTACTGGATGAGCCCGGTGGCTTCCAGGGTGACGGCCGCTACGATGACCAGCATCAGGCCTTGTATTACCGAACGGATAAGTTTCATAAGATGGGCTTGAGTGCTTCGCGGAATTCAGGCATGGGGCAGTTGGAGTCGCGCTCGACGATGAGGGTCTTGAGCCCGGCGTAGGGGCCTATCATCTCGTTGACCTCCTTCAGATTGCTGCCCGCACCGAAATATGCCGGGACGAACTTCTCCCAGAATACCCTGGACAGGCTCTTGGGCATGTGGAAGGTCTCCTGGATGAACTCCTCGCCGCTGAGGCAGCAGCAGAGATAGACCATCGCGACGTCGAAGAGATGGTTGCCGTAGCAGAAATCCCCGAGGTCGATGAAGTAGCGCTTGTCTCCTACGAAAATGGCGTTGCTGAACTGGAGGTCTCCGTGGATTGCGGTATCCTCGTCCGGAGTGTCGGCGATGAACTTGCCGAGCTTGTCCTTCTCGGTCGAAGTAAAGAAGGGATTGGCCTCGAGCAGACGGTAGTATCTGTCTTTTACGTTCTCGAATTGGGTGGTGTCCACGTGGGTGGAATGGAGTTTCAGGCACATCTGCGCGAACTCTTCGGCGTAGTGGCCCACCCCTGCGGGATTGTCCCCGGTGGCCCTGGAATAGGATTTCTTGCCCAGGATGCGGCGGAAACGGATGCCGTAGCGCCCGTCTTCGGTCACCACGTATTCCCCGGGTTCGGGGGTGGGGATGCCCAGGTCGAACACTTTCCTTGCCAGCTTCATCTCGTCCAGCGGCTGCTGGATCTTGCCGGGGAAATACAGTTTGAGCATGATCGAAGGATCTGCCTTGTGGTCGTAGCTTTCGCCGTTGAAACCGCCTCCGGAGATAACGTAATCGTCGAGGGATATCTTGATTGCTTCCATATTATTTGCCAAAAACTTGATTGATCAGTGATTCGAATTCCTTGTATGCAAAGGTATCCTGCAGCTCGCGGAGCGACTCTGCAAGGCCTCTGTAGTGCCATTCGTGGTCTTTGGGGTCTTTGGCGTGGAAGATGTTCCAGAAAGAATCCCCCTGCTCCGACCAGTCCCTCGCGATAGCCCTCATGTTGGAGAGCTTGTCCCCGAGGGCCACTATCTTGGCATCGTGGGATGCATTCGCCAGCCTGTCTATGGCTGCCCGCTTGCGCGCGTGCCAGCTGTCTTCCTCGCTCACTCCATCCTCGAAAGTATCACTTTCCGCAGCCACCAGAGAGGCAATCCTGTCGCCGAATTCGGCGCGGATCTCATCTACGCTCACATCGGTGTCCTCCACCACGTCGTGGAGGGCCGCCGCTGCCAGCAGCTCCTGGTCGGGGGTTATGGTGGCCACTATTTCCACGGCCTCCAGAGGGTGCACGATATAGGGAAAACCCTTTCCGCGGCGCTCGGTGCCGGCATGGGCCTTGACTGCGAAGATTATGGCGCGGTCCAGCAGGGAAGTGTCGAGAGGTTTGTTCATAGGCTGTCTATTGATTCATGAAAGGAAGGTCCTGGGCCTGCTCCAGCAGCATGTCCGCCAGGAAGTCGTTGCTCTCGGAAGGACCGTTGAGCGTCTCGAACAGATAGCGTATGCCGGCCTTTCCGCCGCCGTTCTTGAGGATGAAGGCGAGGCAGAGGTCCTGGGGGCCGAGGGAAGAGGATATGATGTCCAGATCCGTGAGGCCGATCTGGTAGCATGCGATCTGATAAGCGCCTTCGGAATAAGTCTTGATCAGGCGGGAGATATCTCCCAGGGTCTTGCAGTTCAGCCCCTTGAATACCGTAAGATAGGGCATCAGGGACACCTCCTGAATCTCTGCCTGGTTGACGGCGGCGATCTTCTTGTTCAGGGAGGTGAAGGGGCCGAGGTTGAGGTAGCTGCGGAAAGTGTCTCCGTCCAGAGGCACGTCATCCAGGTTGCCGGATGCCACCAGCGCCTGCACGCGCCGCCTGTAGTCGTTGAGCTCCGTGCGAATCTTGCTGAACTGCTCGTCTGCCAGCTCCAGCATCCCCGCCAGGCGGTTGAGATTGCGCAGATACTCCCTGGGCACCTCCACGCCGCTCTTGTAGCCGGTGTCGTGGTTCATGTTGGCCCAGGCATGCTGCAGGACGGTGCGGAGCTGTATCTCAAAGCGATAGGGGGCTCCGTCCAGATAGCAGATGTAGTGGAGGGAGAGATAGCCGAAACTGTCGATCTCATGGACCTTGCGCTTATCCACCGTATTGTCCCAGTCCACCTTGAAGAGGCGTTCAACCGCGGATGCGACCTTGTCTACGTCGTCGATGTAGAAAGTGATGACGCGCAGGCCGATGATATCCGTGATGTCCTGCAGGCTCTTGTACTTGGCACCTTTCAGCTCAAGTTTCCCGGCCAGAGATTCCTCGGTCTTGACCCTGTATTCGATGGCGGCGACTAGTAGCCCTGCTTCCCGGAAGGTGTTTTCCAACGTTGTATGAATCTTTTCCGCACTATCCCGGAAAAGGGGCAGATTGTCGCGATACTCCTGGAGAATCGCCTGACAATGAGGGTCAAGTTGGCTAAAGTCCATATAAATGCAAATATAATAATTTTCTTCTTATATTTGTGAGTAAGTACCACCAATATGAAGAAGTTAAGAATTGCCCTGGCACTGCTGTTTTTCCTCGGGATCAGCGTGCTGCTCACCGGTCTTTTGCCCGGAGCGGAACGCTGGCTCGGATGGATGCCCAAATTGCAGTTCCTTCCGGCGCTAATGGCCATGAATGCCATTATCATTATCGCCCTGCTGGTTATTACCCTCTGCTTCGGGCGCATTTACTGTTCTACAATCTGCCCTCTGGGGGTGATGCAGGATGGCGTTTCGCACGTCAGCGTGCTGGCCAAACGCGCCCGCAAAAACCGCAAGCCCTTCCATTTCCGCAAGGAAAACAAATGGCTGCGTTATGGGATCTGGGTGCTGTTCGTAGCGGCGCTGATCGCCGGAGTGCAGCCTCTGGTGGCCGTTCTGGCACCCTACAGCGCATATGGACGCATGGTGAGCAGCGTTTTCAACCCTAATATGGGGGCTGTGCTGATAGTGGCCGGGGTGACATTCATAGTGGTGGCTCTGATGGCCTGGTTCGCCGGCCGCGAGTACTGCAATATCATCTGCCCCGTGGGCACTACGCTCAGCTTCTTCTCCCGCTTTGCCCTGTTCCGCCCGGTCATAGATGCCGAAAAGTGCAAGGAGTGCGGGCTCTGCGGCTTGAATTGCAAGGCGTCATGTATCGATACTGCCAATAAAAAGATAGATTATAGCCGCTGCATCGATTGTTTTAACTGTATCGGCGTCTGCAATTCCGGTGCAATCAAGTACAAATTCGTCTCCAAGAAACCTGCACCGCAACCCGGCAGACGTGCATTCATGACCGGTGCGGCGTTGACCCTGGGGGCCATGGCTCTGAAGGCCCAGGATAAGAAAACCGATGGCGGATTCGCCACTATCCTGGACAAGCAGACCCTCGACCGCGAGACCCCTCTCACGCCTCCAGGATCCAAGAGCGTCAAAGACTTCTACAAGCGCTGCACCGCCTGCCAACTTTGCGTCCAGGCCTGCCCCAACAAGGTCCTGCGTCCTTCCACCGACATCGACCGTCTGATGCAGCCTGAAATGGGTTACGAGAACGGATACTGCCGCCCCGAGTGCACCGAATGCTCCAAGGTCTGCCCCAGCGGCGCCATTATCAAGATCACGGCAGAAGAAAAGACCCAGTACCACATCGGAGTAGCATCCGTCAACCGCGAACTATGCGTGGCTGAACAGGGTACCAAATGCGGGAATTGCGCCCGCCACTGCCCTGTAGGGGCCATCCGCCTGGTCAAGAAAGAAGAACTGGGCACCAGCATTCCCACGGTGGACGAGAGCCGCTGCATAGGCTGCGGCGCCTGCGAGAACCTCTGCCCGTCTCGCCCCATCAGTGCAATCACGGTGAACGGCCATCATAACCATCTGAACAGCTAGCTTATGGACAGAAGAGATTTTATCAGGATATCAGGAACCGGGGCTCTGGGCCTCGGAGCGATGGCTGCGGGTTGCAGCCCCAAGAAGAAAAGCACTGCTACCGATGGCCCCGAGCAGATGGCCGTCCGCGAGAACCCCGTCAGCGGAGACAAGGTATCCCTGCTGGGCTTCGGATGCATGCGCTGGCCCATGATCAAAGACGCCTCCGGCAAGGACGTAATC
This sequence comes from Bacteroidales bacterium, assembly GCA_017962925.1. Lineage (GTDB taxonomy): Bacteria > Bacteroidota > Bacteroidia > Bacteroidales > UBA932 > Cryptobacteroides. The sequence continues at coordinate 12,988 of JAGCUK010000034.1, read as the reverse complement.
GACCAAGAGGCAGTGAATGAGATGGTAGATTACGCCATCGAGCACGGAGTCAACTACTTCGACACCTCGCCCGCATACCTCCAGGGACAGAGCGAAAAAGCCGCTGGGGAGGCCCTCAGCAGGCATCCTCGCAGCAGCTACTACATCGCCACCAAACTCTCCAACTTCAGGAACCAGAGCAAGGAAGCCTCCATCAAGATGTATGAGGATTCCTTCTTGGAGATGAAGACGGACTACTTCGACTACTACCTCTTGCACTCCATAGGCCGCGGGGGCAGGGAAGCCTTCATGAAGAGGTATGTAGAGAACGGAATGATGGAATTCCTGCAGGAAGAAAAGGCCAAGGGACGCATCCGCAACCTCGGATTCTCGTTCCACGGCTCCCAAAAGGACTTCGACTCCTTCATGCAGATGCATGACAGCGGCGAGTATGTGTGGGATTTCTGCCAGATAGAGATGAACTACGTGGACTGGCGCCATGCCGACGGCAAGCGCAACTGCAACGCCGAATACCTCTATCACGAGCTGGAAAAGCGCGGCATCCCCATTGTGATTATGGAACCCTTGCTCGGTGGCCGCCTGGCCGAGGTGCCTATGGGCATCTCCCGGCAGATGAAGATGCGCGAACCCGACAAGAGCATCGCCTCCTGGGCCTTCCGCTTCTGCGGCACCTACCCCGGAGTGATGTGCATCCTCAGCGGAATGACCAATATGGATCCGCTCCTGGACAATCTCAAAACCTTCGGGCATTTCCAGCCCCTTACGGATGAGGAACTGGACTTTATGGAACAGATGGCAGTGCAGATGAAGGAGTATCCTCTGGTGAACTGCACCAACTGCAAATACTGCATGCCATGCCCCTGGGGCATCGATATCCCCGGCATCTTCAAGCACTACAACACCAGCATCACCGAGGGCACCTACGCACAGAGCCCGGAGCAGAAAGACTACCGCAAACTCCGGAATGCGTACCTTACCTCATACAACAAGGCCATACCCACTCTGAGGCAGGCAGATCATTGCATAGGATGCGAAAGTTGCTTGTCCCACTGCCCCCAGAGCATAGACATCCCCAAAGAACTCAGGAGGATAGACCGATATGTGGAGAGACTGAAGCGGGGAAAATGATAAAAAATGATTAAATTCGCGGGATGAAAAGATAATGCGATGAAAAAGAGAGTCATTCCAATCATAATCGTCGTCGTGCTCCTTGCACTCGCAGCGCTGTGGTACTTCGTCTGGAGGGACAAGGGCACCGTTACAGTTGCCGAGCCCCCAGTGGAATATGTGTCGGATATCATCCAGAACAGCTATTCTCCCGAGCACAGGCTCGTGTCGGGATATAACGCCACAGATGCTTCCAAGGCCATTTTCGTGTTCGGATCCCGCTCGCGCACCCAGGCGGTGGCGAAGGTTCTTACCGAATGCGATGCGTACGATAACGTGGATGGTTCTGCAAATCCGGATGGCCTGAAGGACTTCGCCGGAGAAACCATCTGCACCGTGGCCAACTTTTCCAATTTCGGAGAGATGGTGAATGACGGGCGCCTGGAGGATCTGCGCGAGCTCACCGCCCGCAATGTGCTCGCGGCTATGGATACCCTCTGCTACGTGAGCCCTTACGACCGCAGCGGAATGGGCAAGAAACCCCTTGCAAAGCTGATCATCCTCGGCTCCGCCTGCATGACTCAGTACGGCCACTACGACATCGACTCCCTTTTCAATGCCCTGAACTGCAATCTTCCGGTAATCAGCCCCATGGATCTGATAGTGGAAGAGGCGGTGGCGACAAATAAAGGCAAGGATGTGTTGGCAGTCGGCGTGCTCGCCGGCAATGCCCCCGTGGATCTCTACGGCCCCTACATCCGCACCAAAGCCGCCAAGGCAGGCATCGACAGCGTGCTCTGCGTAGGCTTCAAGGTGCCCGAGGGGGAGGATCCTCTCCTTTCCTTCCTGGACCGCTACTCCGAGCTCGGAATCAGCCGTCCGCTGGACGCCATCCTCGTGGATGACCTCGGGGTGGACCTCAGCATTTTTAACGAGTCCCTGAGCCGCATCACCTCCGTGATGAACGCTGAATCTCTGACCTACGGCAACTTGATCTCCTCCAATTTCAAGATCATCGATTCCCGCAGCAGGATATGCAAGGCGGCCTATTCCATCCTCCGCAAAGGCAATCTGTTTACGCACTATATTGCTCAGCCGCGCCAGCTCGACTATATGCTCATCCAGAAGGAAGGGCCGGATAACGAACTGATGCTGCTGCAGTACAACGAAAGATACATTCCTCAAAGCAATTAATGTTCAAACTCACCATAGCCCCCGAAGAAATCGAGAAGTTGGAGCCTGCGTGCTTTCAGGGGCAGATACACGTCATAAGCCATCCCGGGTGGGAATTTTCCCGGGCGATAGCTTATCTCAAAAAGCAAGAAGTCATAGGATTCGACACAGAATCCAAGCCTGTATTCTCGCCCGGTCAGCATCATAACGGGGTGGCCCTGCTGCAATTGTCCGGCCCCGACCAGGCCTTCTTGTTCCGTGTGCAGAAACTCGGGATGCGCGGACGCATCTGCAATATCCTCGCTAATCCGAATATCATAAAAGTGGGCGCAGCTGCCCTGGATGACGTGCGCGGCTTGCAGCGTTATAATAACTTCCAGCCCCGCGGTTTCGTGGACCTTCAGAAGATAGTATGGGAATGGGGCATCCGGGATAAGAGCGTCAAGAAAATGGCCGCCAACATACTTGGAGTACGGATTTCCAAGAGCCAGCAACTCTCCAACTGGGAGGCTGAGACCCTGAACGCGCATCAGCAGTTGTATGCCGCCACCGATGCCTGGATCTGCCGGGAGATGTACCTCAAACTCCAGCAGTGCGAGAAGCATCCCCTCAAGCCTGAGGAGATGCTGCCTCCGGAGCAACTGCCGCTGGTGCTGCGCGAAAAAGTGAAGAAATGAAAAAGATATACCTGAAAAAGGGGCGTGACGAGTCCGTACGCCGATTCCATCCGTGGGTGTTCTCCGGCGCGGTTGCGCAGGCCGTTGGCAATCCCGCAGAGGGGGAGATAGTTGCAGTGTATTCCGCGGAGGGCGAATACCTCGCCGCCGGGCACTGGCAGATAGGCTCCATCGCCGTCCGCATCCTCTCTTTCGACGCCGACCCCGCGTCTCCATCCTTCTGGGAAGATTCCATCCGCGCAGCATATGAAGCCAGGCGCGCCATGGGGCTGACGGATTGCGCCGGCACCAATTGCTACCGCCTCGTGCATGGGGAGGGAGATGGTCTGCCCGGGCTCATAATTGACTACTACGATGGCGTTTGCGTGCTTCAGGCGCACTCTGTGGGCATGTTCCGCGCGAAAACGCAGATTTGCGAGGCGCTGAAGGCGGTGTATGGGGATGCCCTGAAGGCCGTCTATGACAAGAGCAGCGGCACCGCGCCTTTCAAGGCAGGGCTGGAACTGGTGGACGGATATCTCTGGCAGGCTCCCGGCTTCGAGGCAGGGGAGCAGGCAGTGCTCGAGAACGGGCATAAGTTCCTGGTAGATTGGACGGAAGGCCAGAAGACCGGATTCTTCCTCGACCAGCGCGAAAACCGCGCCCTGGTGGAGCGCTATGCAGCCGGCCGTAACGTGCTGAACCTCTTCTGCTACACCGGTGGATTCTCGGTCTATGCCTTGGGCGGCGGCGCCTTGCACGTCGACAGTGTGGACAGTTCCGCAAAGGCCATGGCAATGGTAGACCGCAACATCGCCCTGAATGGCTTCACTCCCGAACAGCATGGCTCCTGGTGCGCCGATGCCATAGAGTATCTGGCGGCTGTGGAGGATGGAAAATACGACCTGATCATTGTGGATCCGCCGGCATTCGCCAAGCATCGCGGCGCGCTGAAAAACGCCCTCCGCGCCTATCAGAGGCTGAATGCACGCGCCATAGAAAAGGTGGCTCCCGGGGGATTCGTGTTCACCTTCTCCTGCTCGCAGGTGGTGGATAAAGAGTCGTTCGCGCTGGCAGTCTTCTCCGCCGCAGCCAGCACCGGGCGCCGCGTTCGCGTCCTGGACCGCCTCTGCCAGCCGGCAGATCACGCAGTGAACATCTACCACCCCGAAGGAGAATACCTCAAGGGCCTGCTGCTTTACGTAGAATAACCGATATACTGAAATATGAAACTGATAACCACTCTTTTCTGCCTTGCAGCCGCAATACTGCCTGGCAAAGCCGACATTCTTCCTCTGCATCGCGACATCAACGCCCTTTCGGTGGGCGTGCAGGATAAGCGCACGGAGGTGGTGTTCTTCCCGGATGCGGAGTCCGCGATGAAGAAGAATATCGAGCAGAGTCCCTTCTACAAATGCCTGAACGGCGAATGGGATTTCCTCTACTTCGATTCTGAAAAACTCGTTCCCGAAGATCTCTCTGCCCAGAAATGGGAGAAGATCAAAGTCCCCGGCAACTGGGAAGTGCAGGGATGGGGCCTTCCCATCTATGTGAACATACCCTATGAGTTCGCATCGGTCGATCCTCAGCCTCCGACCCTCCCCGAAGACATCCCCGTGGGCATCTACCGCAGGACCTTCACCATCCCTGCGGAATGGGCCGGCCGCGAGCTGTACCTGAACATCTGCGGAGCCAAGTCCGGAGTGTATACCTCGCTGAACGGCAAGCAGATAGCGTATTCCGAAGACTCCAAAGACCTCGCCCGCATCGACATCACTCCCTATGTGAAGGAGGGTGAGAATGAGCTGGTGATGAAGATGACCCGCTGGAGCACTGGTTCGTGGCTGGAGTGCCAGGATTTCTGGCGCATAAGCGGCATCGAGAGGGACGTGTACCTCTCTTCCGAGAAGGTGAAGCAGGACTTCGACTTCGAGGTGGTTTCCACCCTGTTCGATGGCTATACCGACGGTGACTTCCGCCTGGAGGCCACCGAGGGCACAAATTTCTGCCTGCTGGACAAGGACGGAACGGCCGTGGCGCAGGGGTCTGTTCCTTTCAAGAGCAGGATTCCTTCCGTGCGCAAGTGGAGCGCCGAGACTCCCGAACTTTATACCCTGGTTCTGGAGAAGGAAGGGGAGTATGCCCGCTTCGACGTGGGCTTCCGCCGCATCGAGATCACCAAGGACGCAGTGCTTCTTTTCAACGGTGAAGCCATCAAGTTCAAGGGGGTCAACCTCCACGAACACAATGAGTTCACCGGCCACTACACCAGCCGCGACTACATCCGCCGCAGCCTGCTGGTGATGAAGCGGTTGAATGTGAATACCATCCGCACCTGCCATTATCCGCAGCCGCGCGCATTCTATGAGCTCTGCGACAGCCTGGGCTTCTATGTGTACGACGAGACCAATATCGAGAGCCACGGAATGGGTTATAAGGAGAAATCGCTCGCGAAGCATGCCGAGTGGTTCCCCAAGCACAAGGACCGCACCCTCAATATGTATATGCGCACCCGCAACTTCCCTTGCGTGACCCTGCTTTCGCTCGGCAACGAGGCCGGTATGGGCGTCAACTTCATGGGCACCTACAATATGCTCAAGGATCTGGAAAAGGGGAAGATGAACCGCCCCGTGGTGTATGAGCGCACCGAGGGCAAGGACGGCACCGACATCCACTGCCCTATGTATCCCAAGATGACCAATCTCTACTTCGAGAGGGACGACGACCCCGTGCATAAGCCCTATGTGGCCTGCGAGTATTCCCATGCAATGGGCAACTCCAACGGCTCTTTCGACCTGATGTGGGAGCTGATGTACAGCCATCCCCGCATGCAGGGCGGCTGCATCTGGGACTGGGTGGACCAGGGCCTGGCCGTGAAGGATGCCAAGGGCCGTAAATACTGGACCTACGGCGGCGACTACGGCAACATCGAGACCGATCCCAAAGCCTGGTTCGCGGACCGCAACTTCAACTGCAACGGCGTCGTGAATCCGGATCTGGACATACATCCCGCAGGAGCCGAAATCAAGCACTGGTATCAGAATGTCTGGTTCAGCGCAGGGGAACTTACCGGTGAGTTTAAAGTGCTGAACCGCAACTACTTCCGTTCTCTGGACGCATATAAGTTCAAGTGGACCCTTTGGTGCGATGGTGTTACCGTCGACGAGGGCGACCTTCACTTCAGCACCGCCCCGCAGGAGTGCGAGACTTTCAATATCGACCTGCCCTCCATGGCTATGGACCATACCTGGAGCATACAGTTCGAGGCTCTCAATGCCGGAGCCCAGCCTGCCCTTGAAGAAGGCTTCGTGCTGGCTTCCAATCAGGAGGTGCTGATCCATACTCTTGCTCCCCGTGCAGAGGTCGTCCCCGGTGTTGTGAAGATTGCTGAAAAGAACGGTAAGATTGTGCTTAAAGGCAAGCGCTCCAAACTGGTGTTCGATGCGGTCAGCGGAAATGTCGTGGCGCTGAAGAGCCGTGGCAAGCAGCTGATAGACAAGAAGTTCGGCATGAAGCCCAACTTCTGGCGCGCTCCCATCGACAATGACTGGGGCAACAAGTATCCCGTGCGTGCAGGGGAGTGGAAGAATGACGCTGCCCTTGTCAGTGCCAAGGCAGAAGCTGTGGAAAACGGAGCCGTGATTCTTGCCGAATATGGCCTGCCGATGAGCTGCGCACTTAAGGTGGTTTATGAATTCAGCTACGCCGGCGACCTGCATGTGAAATATGATTTCGTGGGTTCTGCCGAAAAGGCCGTTGAGGTGCCCAGGATTGGCTTCAGGATGCGTATGAAGGCATCTGCCGACAAGTTCTCATACTTCGGCCGCGGGCCCGTCGAGAACTACATCGACCGCAACACCGCAGCCTTCCTCGGAGCATATGAGGGGAGTGCCGAGAAAGAACTTTATCCTTATGTGCGCCCTCAGGAAACCGGCCACCACACCGATTGCGACTGGCTGTACATCGGCAATGCACGCGTGCTGGCATTCGACGAACCCTTCGAATTCAATGCCCTGCGTGCTTCTATCGAGGATCTGGATCCCCGAAACGAAGACGGCAGCCGCATCTGGGGCCATGTGAACGACATCCCCGTGCGTAACTTCGTCGAACTCTGCATCGACGGTGCCATGACCGGCGTAGGCGGCTACGACAGCTGGGGCGCCAAACCCGAACCCAGCCGCACCCTCTTCACCAATCAAAATTACCATTACGAGTTTGTAATTGGGAGAAAATAACTATATTTGCAGCCCGGTTCCCGTACCGGGCCGCAACTTGGGGGTATAGCTCAGTTGGTAGAGCGATAGGTTCGCAATCTATAGGTCAGGGGTTCGAATCCCCTTATCTCCACAAAAAAGCAGGCGATGGCCTGCTTTTTTGCGATTCCCGTAAAATTACCTACCTTTGAAACATGACCAAAACGGACAATCGTGAAATCTGGCTGGACTGGCTGAGGGTAGTGGCCTGCTTCCTTGTCATGCTGACACATAGCACCGAACCCTTCTACCTTGGAGGTAAAGGCTCCCTGATACTTACTCACTCAGATGCCGTCTGGGCGGCTGTAATGGACGTTTTCTCCCGCGCAGCGGTGGTGATGTTCATCATCGCCTCCAGCTATTTGCAGTTCCCGCTCCACTATTCCACGAAAGAGTTCTTCCGCAAGAGAGCACTCAGAATCCTGCCTCCGTTCATCATCTGGAGCATAGTCTATGCCCTCGTTTGGGGCAGCCCCGTACAGAACTTCAAAGACCTCCTCTGGAACTTCAACTATGCCGCCGGGCACCTCTGGTTCGTTTATATGCTCATCGGAGTGTACCTGATAATGCCCCTGCTTTCCCCGTGGGCGGAGAAAGTGAGCAAGAAAGAACTCCAGGTTTATCTGGGGATATGGTTGTTCACGACGCTCCTGCCGCTGCTGAGGGACTGGCTCGGAGGCGCAGCTCCGGTGATTTATGGCCCGTCCGGCATCCCCAACCCCGCCAAATATCCCCTCTGGGGCGAGGCCAGCTGGAATAGCTACGGCCTGTTCTACTACATTAGCGGGATGGTAGGATACTTGCTCCTCGGGCTGTACTTCCGCAAGTTCGTAGGGGAGATGAGTTGGAAGAAGACGCTTGCCATCGCCCTGCCGCTCTTCCTGGGCGGATTCGTGATAGGAGTCTTCGGATTCCTCCGCCGGGTGGGTGCGGATGCCAACGGAGTATTCCCAGTGGAGGGGCTCGTGGGCCTTGCCGCGATCTGGGAGACGACCTGGCTCAACGACAGCATCGGAGTGGCTATGATGGCCATAGGATGGATCCTGGTGCTCAGGAAGATAAAGGGAGAGGGGAGATTCTATCGCAGCGTCGTGCTGCCCGTCAGCAAGGCCAGTTACGGCATGTACCTCAGCCATCTGCTGGTGCTGGTGTATGTTTCCGCGTGGCTGCGGGGTGCTTTCGGCCTTGGCGCTGACGGCACCCTCGGCATCTGGACTACCCCCGTCCAAATTCTCCTGACGGCCGTAATCAGCTACGTTCTAGTAGCCATCGCATGTCTAGGGCTTCGGAAGCTGCCCAAATTAGGTAAATGGCTGGTCTGACGCCAGTTAAGCTACTTCCAACTCCTTCAGAATCAAAGGCAGTACCTCTTCATCTGCAGGGAGCCATCTCACGGAGTGAATGTCGCCCTTGCCGAGCCATCGGGCGGCTTCGTGTTCGTTGAGGTGAAGGGCGTCGGTGGTGAGGGAACACATGAAGCAGTGCATCGTGAGGTGGAATTCGGGGTAGTCCCATTCCACTGTGTGCAGGAATTTGTCTACGTGGATTTCGGTGGAGAGTTCTTCGCGGATTTCGCGTATGAGGGCCTGCTCGGGGGATTCGCCGCTTTCCATCTTCCCGCCCGGGAACTCCCACCAGTCCTTCCACTCGCCATAGCCTCGCTGGGTGGCAAAGATTTTGCCCCCCTTGCGGATAATAGCTGCAACTACTTCGATGTGCTTCCTTATGGACTTCTTGTGCGCCATAGCATTGCAAAGATAATAAAATAAAAGCTGCCTAGGCAGCTTTTAGAAGGCTACTTGAAGAGCTTTTTCACCTTGTTCCAGACCCACAGAAGCACGACTGCGCCAATTACCGCGCAGACAATCTGTCCATACCACTGGGACCAGAAAGAACCGCTGGCACCGAGCAGGCCAAGCAGCCAGCCGCCGACGAAACCGCCGAGCAGGCCGATGATGATGTTCCAGATGAGACCGCCCTTGTCTTTGATAACGAAGAAGCCGGCGAGCCATCCCGCGATGGCTCCGAAGAGGAGTGTGAGGATAATGTTCATTGTTTTAGTACTTTATGGTTTCTACAAATATAGGAATCCCGGATGATATGGCTTGCCATCGGTGGCAGTTGTTAAGTAATCCTTAATAACTGAATTTTTATCTAATTCATTGTCTTTGAATATGTTAGATATATGCATCGAGATGTTTGGTACCGAGGTCCCAAAAAGCTCCGCAATACTTTGTTGGTTCAACCAAACCATCCCGTCACGGGCCATTAAAGCCACTTTGCTTCGACCGTCCGGGGTGTTGTAAATAATCAGTCCTTTATCGTCATCCATAGCATCAATTCATATTGTTTCAAAGATAGGTGTTTTCTTTTTTATCGTCAAAAGAATTGAAGGTAAAAAAAGAGAGCAAATTAAAAGGTGTACCCCATTAATACATGCAGCTATTCCTTTTCAGAGGCGAGTATCTCGCCGGCCTCGGCCAGAAGATTATATAGCGCATCCTCGGAAAGAACCTCTCTCGGAAGATCCCGGGGGACCAGCCCCGCCTCGTCCGCCTCGAAATCCTTCTGCCACTGGCCAGACTCCATATAATCGCGGAGGATGGAAAGGTTATTCTCCAACTCTCCCAGGACACGCTTAACTTCCTGATAGCGAGCCTCCATCGCTTCTATGCGGGAGATGAGTTCTTTTTGTTTTTTTGTCATATAAGTTTCTTGAACTTCTTGCGGTCGTAGATCTTCTTGGATTTATGCAGGGCCTTCCGGAACGAAGTCGGCCGCCCGTGAAGCGCGATGTCCTCCTCCCGCGCCGCCCGGCGATTGGCGAGAAGGAAATCCTTTTCCGTTATGCGGAGTTTTTTGGGGTGCTTGGGCTTCATTGTTTATTCTGGACTTGTGAACGGTAGATCCTATCATACAATTCCTTTAGCCTGTCATCAAAAATCCGTGGCTCGAAGTATCCCTCCATAATAATCTCCATCAGCAAGTTCCGGCCTTTCTCCTTTTCCGTGGTATAGTGGTCTGAGACGTGATAGAAGCCGTCTGCGCCCTTTGTATACTTGAACTTCTTGAGCCAGTGTCCGGAGCGGGTGATATAGAACCAGCCACCCAGGAGGAAAGGAGCGTACCGGCAATCGAAATCAGGACCATATCCCTTGACAAACGCCAACATCTGCTCCTCGGTCAAAGGGATATCGGGAACCTCTTCCGGCTGCCAAAGAGGGGAGTCCTGGATCTCTTTTAGCAGCGAGTGATGAAAGCGTGCCAGTGCCCAGGTGTCAGCATCATTACGATCGAAATAAATATCCTTCTCGATCTCGTCATCGCCTTCTTTATTGTTTTTATTGCAAATGGACTTCCCTGTGCTTTCAAATAACCCGTTATCTAATGGGTTGAGATAGCCCTTCTTAACAAGGGATTTGACAGCTAATTTATACTCGGACCCAAGAATCGATTGTTGGGGAAGAGAAGAAATACTGACACCCCCTTTTGTATATTGATATACAGAGTATACCAGAGCTTCAATAGGCCCTAAACCGTGTTGTTCGAACCACTTTATTACGGTTTGAAATGTTTTAGTTGAGATACTCTCACCTTGAGTTCTAGCATAAGCGATATAAACCATATCCTGTTCTGTTAATTCATCGGAAGGGATATCGCATTCCAGCAGTTTATCGTTTTTCGCTTTTGCTATTTTTTGAGATGCGGTGATAGGGTAAAGATTCAAGTTATCGCCTATCTTATTGTATACTATAGACTTAGCTAGATTGAGAGCTTGGCTCTTGTCACAAACAGCCACGATAGAGTATTGAGAATCAATGGATTCTTTTACTTTCCTCGCCACCCAAGGGAACTTCCAATTTCTTTCAGCTATATTATCAAGCAAATTAGCCAAGTGGATTTTTGCTAATTCAAAAGAGCGAGGAGTCATTTCCGATGCTCTTTTTGAACAATACAGCATAATCTCTTGGCTTATTTCACCTATTCTTCTATCGTTAACTTCCTTCCAGTCTACAGGCATATAGCAATCAAATTGTAAAAGATAGATTTATACAACAGTTATTCTGTAGCCTCTTCTTCAATAATTGAACGAAGATCGGTCAGTGCTTTCCCTTGGTAAGAGAAGAATTTAGGCCCTTGATAAGCTCCTGAAGCATTTCTCTTTTCTACAGGCATAAAAGTCCCAACAAAAGGAGAGAGTTTGTAAATGCGCCCCTCGTATTCAACCTGATCATCGCTTGCAACTTTGACTTTATAACCAGTAGGGATGAAAACCAGCTCTGCTCCGACTGGAATATTAATCATGCTGAACTTGAAACGAGGGCGATGCGGGATAACCGGCTTTGTGGGGGCTACCGCGCCATTCACCTTTGGGAGTATTGGCTGGTTGTTTTCATACATGGTGATAACGGCGTCATCCAGAATCATGGCCTCGTCCTTGAAGATTTCCAAGGCAAGCTCAGGTTTGATGTTGAAGAATTCACGATTCTGGCGAATGCGGAGGTCCGTCAGGCGGTCAATAGCTTTATGAATTTTCTTCTCAACTACGTCAAACTTTACTGTCTGAAGGGTTGCGTAGATTTCAAATGGAAGCGGTACGGCCGTATTGTCAAGTTCTTTGGACCTGATGTTGACGGGGCGGGAACTTTTGCCAATCTTGACCCAGTCTTCGCGGAAACTGGGATTGGTGAGTATGTAAACGTAGCCGGGGTCTTTAGCCATAATCAATGTGGTGTTTTGTGTTGTTTTGCAAAGTTACTGATTTTTTGAAGATTCCACTTCCTTCGACTATTTGAACATCTTCCCCATGGTGTCAATACACTTGCGCTTTTGCTCTAAATTGGGATGCACATAGAGATTTAGTGTTGTGCTGATGTTGGAGTGGCCGAGAAGGACGCTGACCGTCTTGTAGTCGCATTTGCTCTCGATACAGCGGGTGGCAAAGCTGTGCCGGAGGCCGTGGAAGCGCATTTTGGGTAGGCTCAGCTGCTGCTGGAGCTTATTGAAGTAGCAGCGGTAAGTGCGGGGTTCTGTGGGTGTGGCGGCGTTGGTCAGAACATAGAAATCTCCCCGGACAATTTTTTTCAATGGACGGACCAGGGCTAGCAGATCCCGCGTCATAGGGACCTCTCGGATAGAGTTCTTGGTCTTGGGTTTATCCACGATAAGCTCGGTGTACTTTTCCTCTCCGTCCACCAGGTAGATGCGCTGGATAGTCTTGGTAACTCGGATTACTCCGGAGGTGACATCCACGTCGTCCCATTGAAGGGCGCATACTTCACCTATTCTGAGACCGGCGTTGAGGCAGATGAAAATGCCTAAATTAAAGAAGGTGAAGTGCTCTTTGACGTAGGTCATCAGCTGACGTTGGTTTGTCAGCGTAAGTACTTCAACGTCATTTTTCTCACGTTCCGTCGGGAAAATGACATCAATCTGGTGAATAGGAAGAAGGCCGTGCTTGGCGCCATACCGGAGAATCATTTTGAGTACCACGAGAATGTCCCGGACGGTTTTCTGGCTGAGGCCTGCGGCCAATTTCCGGTTCACCAGATCCTGTACGTCTGCTTCCTGAACATCTTCCCTCTCTCCAAGCTCCGGCAGCAGATGACTCTGAATGAGCAGGCAGTAAGCTGCATAGGTTGATTTCTTGACATACTGTTTCTTGTCCGCCTTCCAAAGCGCAGCGACTGCGCTGAATGTTGTGTTTTGTTCCATGATATATAACGGGTTAAAAACACAAAGTTCCGGGTATCCTACGACTTCATCCTTAATGTCCCGAATTTGAGATTCCCGGGATTT
>JAGCUK010000033.1 GCA_017962925.1 Bacteroidales bacterium | reverse complement strand
CGGAGCTCAGCCTCCTCGTTCGCGGAAACGCTGGCGAGGAACTTGTCGCGGTCGGCGGTGATTTCCTCGATATCCATCGTTGCGATGACCAGACGCAACTGGCCGAAGAGGATATCGGTAGCGATGCTCTGGATGCTGTCGGTGGTGAGACCGAGCAGACGCTCGGCGGCGTTGGTCATGACGTCAGCCTCGGTGCTGATACCCACGGTGAAGCGGCAGGGCACATCTACGCGGATGTTCTGCTTGGAAAGCGCGTTCGTGAGGTTGCACTCGATAGAGATGGGCTTGAGGTCCAGATAAGCATAATCCTGGAACACAGGCCAGATGAACGCGGCACCGCCGTGGATGCACTTTGCAGAGGAGCGGCGACCGGTTTTACCGTAGATGACAAGGACTTTGTCGGAAGGGCAGCGGCGATAGCGCCTGAGGATGGCCGAAATCGTGATGAAGATAACGGCGACGATGATAAGGATTACGTAGATTTCCATATTGTTATACTATATAAGAGTTCAGTTCTTCTACCAAAAGTGTGCTTTCGTTGATTACCTCCACCACCTTTATGGGAGTGTCGGTCTTGATAGTGTCGCCATCTGTCAGGGCCTGGTATTCCCGGACCGATTCGTTGATGGTGATCTGCACCTTTCCCTCGCCTTTGCGCTCCCCGGGGATGGTCAGATAGACCCTGCCGGTGCAGCCGACCGCCATTGTGTTGACGTCGATGTTGCCACTGGCCTGCATCTTTGCGAGCAGACGGAACAGATACATTACGATCGCCACCAGCGCTATACCCACCAGGGTTGCGATGATGATCAGGAGCGCCTTCGACTGCACGCTGTCTTTAAGCAGGATGGCCGTCCAGCCAAAGCCCAGGATGAAGTTGACGAAGTTGCGGAAAGTGTAGAGATTGATTCCTCCGCCGAGGTCGCCGCCGAGATCGGATGCGTCCACGTCGAAGTCGGTAGCTCCGTCCACATCCACGCCTAGGAAAGTGAGGATGCTCTGGATGATGAATACGAGCGTCGCAGTGAGGGTAACCCCCCAAAGGATCTTGCTCAAAACGCTAAGTGATGCCCACCAAGTAATCATATACCTATATAAATTAAAATTTGCAGAAAACCTGTTTCTTCGTTGTTTTCTGCAAATATATAAAATTTTATTGAATTGCAATAATTATTTGCAAAAATTTAATATCCGGTACTAATATTTATCGTAGTGATCCATTCTCCGCCGAAGCAGCCCAGGCCCCCTTCGATATTGGAATACACGGTTTTTGCGGAATAAACGGGCGACAATTCGTCGCCGTGGATGGCATGAGCATCCACCATTGCCTTCAGATACTTGTCATATGCTTCCGACATAAAGCGGACTTCATAACAGTCTCCCTGATACCAGGGAACCTCATATTCAACTTTCTCTCCGGTATCTACATCCACATAGGAGTGGGTCTTGACAGAAGGGTTGAAGTCGGCCCCCAGCACAAAGAGATCACGGGGTTCAGCCGGCTGATTGTCCCCGAAGTCGTTCGCGACGTAGTTGTCCCACGGTTTGTCCAGTCCGCTGTCATATTCCGCCTGATGATATATCCTGAGGAATTTGTCGTGAAGGGGGCTGGAGAGCCAGGCGTTTGAAAAGCGCGTCCACAATTCCGGATCGACATAAATGGGAGGAGTTAATCCAATCATTCCTTCATACTGTTTCGGGTCATAGGCCTCATACCGGGAATTCTCCCTGGCCATAAACTCATTGAACTGCTCCGCATAAAGATCTATTACCGCACAGTCGCTCCATACATCCCTGCGGACGTTGAAATTGTCTACCCCGCGGTGAGTGGTGCATATCTTGTCTACAGGCACGCCGTTTTCAAGGGCCCTTATCCACATAAAGCACTCCTTCCTGAAGTTTTCCCATTGGCATCCCTTAGTGAAAACATCGTAGTGCCGCTGAAGATAGTAATACCCCGCAAAGGTGTTGCCGAAATTGTTCATCGAAGCGTGCTCTATCAGACGATATCGCCGAAGTCTCACATCAGGAGGGAAGACCATACTTGCCGATAGTTCCTTCCCATCGGCGGTCTTAATCATCAGCTTGTACTCGCGGTCGAACTTCGGCAGGAAAGCGCTCTCATATCTGCTTCCGTTCCAAACGAAATCATACGGCCCGCCCGGGCCGGTCACCTGCACGGCGGCATCGCTGATTACCCTGCGCACGGACTCCGAAGGCCTCTGGGCATAATACAGGTCCAGATACTGCACCGGGGGCGTATAATCGCGCTCTTCTTCCGGGTGTTCTTCATGCCACCCGCCGTCCCGGCTCAACACGCAACTCACCACCACCGGCATCTCCTCCAGGGGGTCCATAACAATGGGCTCCGTGCAGGCACACAGCAACAGAAATGGCAAAAGGGAGAGTCTCTTCATAAGCTTAAAAACTGATGGAATACTTCACACTCGGCATTATCGGCAGAAGGGAAATCTGCTTCCACTGGTCGTTGTCGGGGTCATACGAAAGGGCGAAGGGGTTGTGCCGGTTGAGCACGTTGTAAACGCCGATGTTCAATGTCTGAGGATGCCTACGGCCGGTAAACTCTATCAGCGCGCTGATATCCCAGCGGATATAGGGCGGCATACGGTAGTTGTTGAGCGAAGTGTAGAACTTCTGCTCCACCAGTCCGGTGATGAAGTTATCGTCCCACCAGCTTCCGGCGGTAACCGTCTCCCAGTGCCCGGACTGATAGGTAAACAGCGTTGCGATGCTGACATTCAGCCTTTCCCGAGAAAGCACCCTGGCCGAGGCTGAAGCGTTGAAAATGTGCTCGCGGTCGTATTTGGCCGGGAATATCTCTCCCTTATTCAGATTGGGGAAGAGCCTGTCGGTCTTGGACCAGGTGTAGGCGAAGCGCCAGGTGGCCAGGCCGGAGGTCTTTTCGTAGAGGAACTCCAGGCCGCGCGAAGTGCCGGTGCCGACCTCGATATTCTCCTCCCATCCGGCTATTGCCGAGTCGAAGAGCTTGGTGGCATCGGAGAAGTACACCAGGTTCGACATATCCTTGTAGTACGCGCCCGCGGAGAAGTGATGGTTTCCGGCATCGGAGTAGAGACCCGCGTAGGCCTGCCTGGTCTGCTCCGGGCGGAAACGCTTGGAAGGCGGCACTATCATATCGAGCGACCATCCCAGCGGAATACCCTCCAGGGTGTGGTAGAACTGGGAAAGATAGTCGCCGGTTGCCTCCAGGCCCAGATACTTGAAGAAGCGGATGCGAAGCAGAACGCTGGCTTCCGGGGCAAAGCCCGAAGCGTTATTGTAGTTCAGGCGTCCCGCCAGACGGAGCATGCTGCGGTCGGTGCTGCCGCGTTCGAGCTGCCCGTGGAGGGTGCCGGTGACGTTCCAATGCACATTCTTTACTAGCGGCGAACTGGTCTTGGGGAAGAGGCCGGTGGTCTTCAGCACCCGTGCGGATCCGGGATTGAAGCGGGCCGCACGGACCTTGAGCCCGTATTGCGCCTTCCATTTCCGGCCTGCCATGGTATTCACGCAGGCGTGCAGCATCGTCTCGTCGAGAAGGCTGCGGATCAGCAGGTCGTTGGAGGTCTTGTCCATCTGCTTGATCATTCCCTGCGAATTGCCATAGTGGTTGAAGGATGCGGTCACGCCAAGGGTGCCGCCTTTCTTCCGCCAGGGGGCATCGTACTGCGCGATCAGAATCGCGTTGTTCCAGGTCATCTTGTCTTCCGAGCCGCTGTCCATCAGGAAATTATACTTGTCGAGGCTGTGGAAGGCCGTGAGCGAAAGGGAGCGATTGGCATCCACCCGGTACTTGAGCTTGGCGTAGAGGTCGTAGATGGCCGCATCCGCGTCCTTGATGCTGACGGCTTCCGGGTCCATCAGGCCCTTGATGGCCTTATACTCCAGGCCGGCGGGCGACACGCGCACGGCCGCATTCAGCGAGAGCCTGTTCTCGATCAACGGCGTGCTCACATATCCGCCCAGCAGGAAGTTGCTGACATCTCCCTTGGCAGAGAATGTGTCGAAGGAACCGTCCTTCGAGCGCAGTTTGATGTGAGACGAGCTCAAGTTTCCCTCTTCGGAAGAGAAACCACCCACCTGGAATTCCGCCACGGAAACAACCTCCGGCGGGTAGGCCGATGTGAGGCCCACGAGGTGGGATGTGCCGTAGATGGGCACGCCGTCCAGCGTCTGAACGTTGCCGCCCATGTTGCCGCCGCGTACATAGTAGCAGGACGATCCGTCCGAGCCGCTGGCCACGCCGGGCAGCGTCTGCACGAACTTCACGAAATCAGCCTCTCCGGTGGGGGTAGCCATCACCGAGATGTCCGAAATCTTCAAGATGCGCTCACTGAGGGTTTTCTGGCCGCTGCGCACATCCTCCTTGATTGCCGGAGGAAGGGTGTCGGTCCTGGCAATTTCCTGAGATACCGCCTGAAAAGCAGGAAGAAAAAGCATCAGCAGTACCGGTAAATGTTTCATATCGATAGTATAATATTTGCTTTAATATATGGCACCGAAAACCCCGATACCTCCATTGATATTCGTATAATTCGCATCCGGCGAAAAATAACTCGCCGCAAGCTCATCCCCCCGTAACTGCATATGCATAATACTGTTCAGATATGCATCATACTCCTCCGAAAGGAAATATGTTTTGTAAAGCATGCCAAACACAGCAAGGCCATACATGCCAGGTGGAGTGAGGTTTATAAAACGGTCACCGAACAGAATAAAGGCATCACTCCAACTATCCGTAACAACTCCTACCTCACCGGTATCCGTCCTGCGTGAACCTGTAATTTGGGTTTTTGCATTTTCGTTGCCATTGTCGTAATCTGACGGATGGCATATACGGAGATATCCCCGATGCACAGGGAGGGTATTGCACCGCCGCACAAATGCATCCCAGATTCCATAATCCCACTCATCCCGATGAAGTGTATTTCGGATTTTGGTAATGCTCGAATCGCATTGCATCGACACCGGCAGATCCTTCCAGGACCCGCCGACCACATTGGCATTGTCGGCACCCGAGTGGTCGGTCACCAAATATGGCATTTCGCATTTCGGGGTTGGAATAGCCCAAAGAAAAGCATCTCGCTTCGGCCCTGAAATCCAGTCATATCGGGTTATCCTTTGCCATCTAGCCAGGCTGGTCACCATCCCCGGGTAAGTATACAATGGGTGGCTCGAAATCGTCAAGGCTTCCGGATACGTGGTAGTGCCGCTCAGGGTTCGGCCGTCGGGAAGCGTCACGTCCAGCGTATACTGAGTATCGAACTCCGGGAGAAATGAGCTTGTCCAGCACTCGCCGTTCCAGCTGAACTTATGCTTGAACCGACGTTCCGACACAGTCACCTCGGCATCCTTAATTACAACATAATCACTTCCAGAAGGACTTTTTGCGTAATAAAGATACAGCTTCTGCTCCGGGGTAGTGAAGGTCATTCCACTGTAAATCTCCGGCATCTGTCCGTCCCTCGTCAGCACGCAGTTCACCACCACCGGCATCTCCTCCAGCGGATCCATCACGATGGGCTCCACGCAGGACGTTACCAGCAGAGCGGTGACAGCAAGTGGCAGGATTATTTTTCTCATTTCCCTTTATAGGTTCCCATGAACAGTATCGCGTTGCTGCTCACTTCGGAAATAGCATAGATGAACGGCCTTACAGCGTGGAATTCAATAATAGTCTCCGGGCCATCGCCGGGTCCGGCCGAAGTGTACTTCATAGTTATTACCGTAACCGCTGCCGATTCCGTGCCGGTCTCATTGACCTTTATCTTCGATTTCTGGAAGACCTCCGCTACACAAACATCGTCATCTGTCATCACGGAAAAGTCGGCAGCGACAAAAGCATTGATAATGCCAAGGTTCTGGAGGATTTTGACAAAGTCTATGGTGGCGGATGTTTCGAATTTGGGGAGTTTAAGATCCACTCTGCATCCTGCGGTCTGCTTGGTGAGATCGCTCTGTTTCAGGGACTTAACCACTTCCTCTACGGTTTTTCCCTCATTCGGGAGGATGACATCTAACACAAATGCACCGTTCCCGTAAGGCATACGCACCCTACTGTAATTCTGCCCGGATGAGTACCCCAGCTGGGCCACCTGCGTGTGCATATAATCTACTTTCGTCTTATTCCCATCCGCAAGCGTGAAATCATCCTTTTTGGTATCACTAGTCTTGAAAGTGATTTCAGAGTTCCAGTTGCCCTTGAAATAAATGGCATTCATCAGAAGCAAATAATAACTGGGATTGAGTGAATCCAACAGAGGATCGATCATGCCGTGGGTATGCTTGGAAGCCCAATCGTTGATGGCCGCGAGAGCCTTCGCATTTTCTGCAGCAAAGTTATATCCCACTAAAAGCGCATTGTAGTAATTGCTGAGGGAATCACAGAAGGCCTTTTTCAAATGGGCCTTGGCAGTGTTCGCCACGAGGCTGTTGGCCATAGAGAAGTCCACAGTGTTATCCACTTTTGTTAGTTCCTCAGAAAGGTATCCTGCGAGTTCATTCACTTCATGCATACGGTTTTCCGGGAAGCCTATCGCGTTGAGAATCTGCGAACGGGTATCCCCCGCCGCTCCGTTGGCCAGCATGGATAGCGCATACCACATGCTCATGGGAGAAATCATGAATTCCCCTTTCTCCTGCGCGAGGGTCTGCCGGAAGAGGTCCAGGCCGAATTCATTGTTGAAGGAGATCAACTCTTGCTGGCTCTTGGTCAGAACGATATCCTCCCTTTCCTTAGCCTGGGGTTTATCCTGTTCGGAAGAGTTCTTATTACATGCGAAGCAGACAACGCAGGCAGCAATGCAAATGATAAATCGTTTCATATTCTATAAATTGAATCTTATTCCTAATCTTGCGCAAAAAGAAAACGGCTGGACGCAGTAGTAGTTGTATATGTCGCTGCCGTCATCGAAGTAATAGTTCAGCTGGGGTTCCAGATAGAGGCCAATCCTGGGCGCACACATCCACACCGCCCCTGCTGCCAGATCTGCAGAGAACTGCCAGGGATGCTCGTCGGCTCCGCTGAATAGATACGCCGCGCTACCTCCGGCAGAGAGGTAGAAGTCGAAGCTCCCCGCTTTAGCCAGCGACCAGTCTGCACGCAGGGGTATCCCGATATAGTGGAGATTCTCCGTTATATACCTCTCCTTTGCGTTCTGTTTGAGAGTGTAAGAGGAATGGAGCCAGGTGTAGAACAGGCCGGAACGCAACGACAGTTTATTTGTGAGAGGGTAGACGATGTCTGCGCTGAAGATTACCGGAGGGCTGAAGTGGCCGTTTTCCGTGTAGGGTAATGTGGGAATGAAATCGGATGTTGCATAAACATCACTGACACTAGATAATAACGTAGCCCGTGCAAAACAAGGCCCAACGACTCCAGGCACTGTGTTGGACGCCGTCTTTGAACCGGATACACTAAGCCCAGTAATTCCTGCGAGCAACGCCGGGCGACGGCTGCGCCTCGCCGCTGCTCTGGCATCCTCCGCCGCCATTTCGGCAAAAGGGTCGGGATTGGAGTCACTGGAGGCTGTTTCGGTGGGAGCTGCGCCAGTGCTAGGTTTCACTTCCGAAACACTGCCAGGCTCTTCGCTATTCGCAATGGATTCGGCCGTGCCAGAATATTCCGTTTGCAAAACAGGGTGGTTTTGCATACAACCGGGCATTTTTTCGTGAGTTTGTATGCAAATCGGCGCGGTTTTGCATACAATTGCCTTGTGGCTTCCCGCTGAACGGGTGATTTGTTCCGAATTCAGGCCGTTTTTCGGAACAAATTCGATCGGCGAACCGTCAGCGAGGAACCCCGGAGCAGTCTGGGCGGGCGAATCATCGAGGGTGGGCTGAGCGGGGGTGCGGATGAGAAGCACCGCAGCGATGCAAGCCGCGGCGGCGAGGGGTGCCCACACGACTGGACGGAGAACCCGACGGGCCGGGCCGGACAGAGCACCGGGTGCAGCAGCCATCAGCGAAGCAAACTTGGCTTTGCGCGCAGATATATCTTCAGGAACGGGGTTGGCCTCCAACTCCGCCCACATCTTTTCGAGTGCGTCTTCTTTTTTCATCAACTATAAAGACGCAGATTTCGCAGGAATCCCTAAAGCCCCCCAAGAATTTTTCGCAGATCGGCGAGGGCACGGGAGATGTGATACTCCACTGCCTTTTCACTGAGCCCCATCAGCGAGGCGATCTCCGCATTCTTCAGACCCTTGGCACGGCTGAGAAGGAACACCTCCCGACGCTTCAAAGGCATCTTACCCATGCACCGGTTCACCGCCTCCATCATCTCCGACCGGGCCATATCCCCCGAAACCTCAGAACCCAGAAGCCCGGCAATTCCAGCATCCTCCAGACTAAGGGAAGGGGCCTTGGCATAGCGCCGGAACCAATCCGCCACGGCATTGCGTGTGGAGGCAAAAAGGTATGCGCTGATATTATCTTTCCCGGGCAGATTCCGCCGGCGGTTCCACAGGTTCAGGAAAACATTCTGGCAGATATCCTCCGCCACCGAAGCATCCTTTACGAGCGCCATGGCGAAACGCTCCACAACCGGAGCGTATCGGCAATACAAATCTTCGAATTCCTGTTTTTCCTGCTCGGAAGAAGCCATGGCTTTATGGGTGTCGGTGTGCAAATATAACCATTAAATAGTTATCTTTGTACCCATGAAACCACTCCACGGCAACATGAAAATGGCTGACCTCATAGAGGTCAATTACCATCTTCTGGCGGTGCTCACGCGCTTCGGAATAGAGGGAGGATTCGGGGAGAAGACGGTGCGGGACATCTGCGAGAAGAACCATCTGGATACGGACACCTTCCTCCTCATTTGCAACGTCTATACCCACAAGGACCATGAGCCCTCCGAGGAGATACTGCGCGACGGGCACATCGACGACATCCTCCGTTACCTGCACCAGAGCCACGACTACTACATGAGCAACGCCCTGGTGCTGCTGGCATCCACAATCGAGGAACTCATAAAGCCCTGCTCCGACACCCAGAAAAAGGTAATCTGGCAGTTTTTTGCAGAGTACAAGGCGGAGCTGGAGAAGCACTTCGCCTACGAGGAAGGGGAGGTAATCCCCTATGTGCAGAAACTCTTGCTCGGCAAGCGCGACCCACACTACAGCATCGACCGCTTCGAGGAGAACCACTCCAATATAGAAGAGAAACTTTCCGACCTCAAGAACCTGATTCTCAAGAGCTTGCCTGCGACTTGCGATGACCGCCTGCGGGTGCGGCTCCTCAACTACATCTTCGCCCTGCAGAGCGACCTCGACTCCCACACCGCCATCGAAGACAACATACTGGTGCCTATGGTGCGGCTGATAGAGAATCCCCTCAGCCATGTCAGGACGGAGAAGCAGAATGCCGTCGCCGGCGAGGAGAGGGACGATCTTTCCGACAGGGAGATAGAGATTCTGGTGAGTGTGGCGCAGGGCCTTCTCAACAAGGAGATAGCTGACCGGCACAACATCAGCATCAACACGGTCATCACCCACCGCAAGAACATCACCCGCAAGACCGGTATCAAGACGGTCGCGGGCCTGACGGTGTACGCCATTCTCAATGGCTACGTGGATATCAATTCTGTAAAATAGAGTATTCGCAGCCGCAGAAGGTCTGGTTGTAGAAGTTCTGCTCTCGGATGATTTCGTTCCGGCGGGGCTGAAGCCCGCCTTTGCGCCAGTTGCGACCCCACCACTGAACTTTTGGCAGGTCTTCGGCCATCCCCGGCAGACCTTCCGCCGCGTGATCGCAGGCCCAGCGGCCGGCTTCATCTACCTGTTCCAAACTCTTCCATCTTGAGGACGCCAGGCTGGTGGTTAGGGCATTGAAACCATTCGCGGCGGCATATCTGGCAGCACGCAGGAGGCGGAATCGGAAGCATTCCAAGCAGCGCGGGCCGCGTTCGGGGGCATCCTCCCGCCCGGCAGCCACATCCTTCTGCCACTCCGCATGGTCGTAGTCATCATCTATCACCTGAATCCCATACTGCGCGGCATATCGCAGCACCTCGGCACGGCGCTTTTCATACTCCTCTTTATCATATATATTGGAATTGCTCCAGAAGATGGCCATTTCCTTCGCCGGATCACGGCCCGCGGCCTTGTACGCCTCCGCCAGAGCCTCCACAATGGCCCCGGAACACGGCGCACAACACACATGGAGAAGCAGGCGCCCCTTCGGCAACTCTTCCGGATTCAACATTCCTTTCATGACACAAAGGTAGATAATTATTTCTCCAGGTGCTGCAGGTGTCCCGAAAAAAAGGGGACCTGCAGCAAAAAGTGGGGGTTTTTGACGCAGGTGTCCGTAAAAATGGGACACCTGCAGCACCCTTGAACGGACGGCAAGGAAGAAAGGGTGTCGGGCAATGTATTTTTTACTAAATTTGTGGAACAATCGGACTTATATGAAAAAGACAGTATTGGTGTCCGGCGGGGCCGGATTCATTGGAAGCCACGTGACCGTGGAACTTGTGCAGGCTGGGTACGACGTGCTCATCGCCGACAATTTCAGCAACTGCGACGAAACCAACTATAAAGGCGTCTGCGAAATCCTGGGCAAGAAAATGCCCCTCGTGAAGATGGATTTCTGCGATGCGAAAGCCGCCGACAAACTCTTCAGCGAGAATAAAATCGACGCGGTCATCCACTTCGCCGCGTTCAAGGCAGTGGGCGAATCCGTGGCCAAGCCCCTCATGTACTACAAGAATAACCTCGAGTCGTTCATGAACGTGCTGGAGGCCGCCCAAAATCACGGCTGCACCAACGTGCTCTTCTCCTCTTCCGCAACCGTCTATGGCGAACCCGACGTGGTGCCCGTCACCGAGCAGAGCCCCCGCAAGCCCGCCACATCCCCCTACGGCAACACCAAGCAGATGTGCGAGGATATCCTCCAGGACAGCGTCCGCGCCAGCGAAGGCAAACTGCACGGAATCCTGCTGCGCTACTTCAACCCCATCGGAGCGCATCCCAGCGCCCTTATCGGGGAACTCCCCCGCGGCGTGCCCAACAACCTCGTGCCCTTCATCACCCAGACCGCCATCGGCAAGCGCGAGTGCCTGAGCATCTTCGGAAATGATTATCCTACGGAGGATGGAACCTGCAAACGCGACTACATCGACATCGTGGACCTCGCCAAGGCTCATGTGTACGCCGTGCGCCGTATGCTGGACGGCAAGATGAAGCAGGGATGCGAGGTGTTCAATGTGGGCACCGGCCGACCCGTGAGTGTGCTGGAACTGGTGAATGCGTTCGAGAAGGTGAACAATCTCAAACTCAACTGGAAGTATGCGCCCCGCCGCGCGGGAGACGTGACCGCGATCTGGGCGGATCCCACCCTGGCCAATAAGGAACTGGGCTGGAAGGCAGAACGCAGCGTGGAAGAGACGCTGGCGGCCGCCTGGGCCTGGGAGAAACGGCTGGCGGGGAAGTAGCCGCGGGCATGACGGCCAATCGCTAGCAACATGTATATCGGCGTCATCTCCGACACCCACGGGGTGTTCAGCCCCGAGTTCCGGGAGTTCCTGGAGCCCGTGGATGAACTGTGGCATGCCGGGGACTGGGGCGGAGACGACAAATTCCTCAAAGACATCAAATCTTTCAAACCAGTGGTCGGGGTCTATGGCAACTGCGACGGCTGGCCCGCCCGCTACGATTTCCCCGAATTTCAATCCTTCACCCGCGAAGGCCTGAAAGTGCTGATGACCCACATCGGCGGATACCCCGGGCACTACAATCCCGTCGCCAGAAGAGTCATAATGGAAGAAAAACCCGGACTCTTCATCTGCGGGCACTCCCACATACTCAAGGTGCAGTGGGATGAGGATTTCCAGATGATGACCATGAACCCGGGGGCCGCGGGCCTGCAGGGATGGCAGGTGGTGCGGACGGCACTGCGGTTTACAATAAAGGCCGGAGAAGTGTCCGGCCTCGAAGTATTCAAACTGCCACGCTAGTTTTCACTGTAATAAACGTGATCCTGGGCGTCGTAGGCGAACACCAGGTCCGCCAGCGCGGCCCGCATCTCCTCGGTCCACGCACCCTCCATCTGCAGCTTCATTATCACATGGCAGGAGAACTTCGCGAGCACCTTCTCGAACGGCACTCCGCCATCCACCAGAATCTTCCCATCTGCGCAGCTCAGCGGCAGCACAATCTCCTGCACACCCTCTCCCACGGCAGCGCCAATCGCGGCCATCGGCTTTTTAAATCCCGCCACCACGAAACTGCTCCTTTCCGCAGGAGTCTCGCTCAGCGGCGGCACAATCGCACTGCCTCCGGGGCGATATTTCCAGGGCCTGCGGCCGATCTCTATGTACTCTGAATGCATGGCGGGAGGATTCCCGTATCCCGCAGGCTTAAGGAACTTCTTGTGCGGATCGAAGGTCACGTCCAGCCGGCCGATCTTCGAATAGAGGTTCCCGAGTATCTTGCCGTCCGGGCCCACGACGCATGAACATCCTCCTATCTTGGACTTCTTGCCCATGGAGACGGACGCGCGCACCAGATAGGCTCCGGTGTGGTAGGCGCAGAACTGGTCGATTATGTCCAGCACGTGATGAGGGTCGCTGCGCTGATGCGAGGCACCTATCACCACGTCCGGTTTCCAGCGGGCGATGTTGGAGTAGTTCTCATAGAAATAGAAGTCGTAGCAGATCAGGAACATATACCGCACTCCCTCAATGTCGAGGATGAACGGTTTGTTCCACTCCTCGGTATAGCTCTTGTCCAGCCCGTACTTCTGCCACTCGCCCGCGGTGAGGTGCTCTTTGTAGTACTTTCCCAGCAATGAGCCGTCCCTTCCGAAGACGAAAATCGCATTTCGGGGAACGTCGAACGAGGTATCTATCGCCCCGCAGAAAACCAGGGTGCTGCAGCGGCGGGCGGTTCGCTCACAGGCCTCCAGAAGCACGGGGCCGTACTTATCCACCGTCTCCAGAAAACCCTTGTAGCTGGTCTTCCCGGGCACCTCGCTGAACTCCGGCAGCACCACGATATCCAGGCTGGCATCGCAGCGGTCGAGTTCCTTGAGGGTCCATTCGAAACTCTTGTCGAGGCCGGCTTCATCCATCGCGAAAAGGGGCTGGATCACGCGGGACTTCATCGGCGCAGCCTGGGCGGCAAACGCCAGCATCAGCAGGGCCGCAAGTGCGAGTATTCTATTTCTCATCGCTTTTCTTTTTGAAGATTCGTTCTATGATCAGGGCTATTGCGCCGTCGCCGGTCACATTGCAGGCCGGGCCGTAGCCATCCAGGGCAAGGTAGAGAGTCATCACCAGCGCCGTCTGCTCAGGGCTGAAGCCCATGATGGATTCGAGCAGGCCGACGGATGCCATCAGCACTCCGCCCATCACTCCGGGCGCAGCGACAGCCGCTATCCCCTGCATCAGCACGAAGTTGGCGTATACCGCGAACGGCAGCGGCGTGCCGGTGATATAAGCCACTGCGATGGACGAAACCGCCAGTTTAATGGTGGATCCGCACATGTGCACGGTGCTGCAGAGGGGGATGGTGAAGTCCGTGATTTCGTCGCTGATGCCGTTCTTGCGGGTGCAGGCGGCAGTGACGGGGATGACCGCCGAGGAGGAGCACACCGAGAACGCGGTCAGGTAGGCCGGAAGCATGTTCCAAAGGGCCTTGAAGGGGTTTTTGCGCGCGATTCCACCGGCGATGCAGTATTGGATGATGAGGTAGCAGATGCTGAGGATGATGCCTGTGAGGATGATTTTGAAGCCGGATCCCAGCACTACGCCGACCACCCCCTTCGCGGCCATCTCGCATATCATTGTGAAGATGTAGAGAGGGAGGATGGGGATGATGACTTTTTCTATCGTGAGTTTGATGATGGCCCCGAATTCATCGAAGGCGCGCTTGAGGCCGGATGCGCCGGTGAAGATGATGCCGACCCCAATGAGGAACGACAGCACCAGCGCGGTCATGATATCGCAGACCGGGGGTATCTTGATATCGAAGTAGGGGGCGAATTCCCTGGCTGCCATCGCGTCAGACGAGAGCTCCCCGGCGGTGAGATAAAGCGGGAAGACGCTGTCTGCACAGGCGTAGGCAAAGAATCCGGAGAGGATGGTGGAGAGGTAAGCGATGCCTATCACGGTCAGCAGCATCTTTCCGGCTCCGCGCCCGACATTGGCGATGGCGGGGGTCACCAGCCCCAGCACCAGCAGGGGGATGATGAATTTCAGGAGCTGTGCGAAGAGGACGTTGAGTGTCTTGAAGATGCGCACCAGCACCTCGGGAGCCACCAGTCCCAGCAGCGCTCCGCAAACGATAGCAATGATTACCCGGAGGAATAATCCGGCTTTCAGTTTTTTCATATATGCAAAGATAATAAAAAGACACCCGCTTTTCCGCTTTTCCAGGCTGGTTTTTCCCGGTGACTTGTCGCATTATCTCCAGTTTGTTCCGGAAATTGCCTGTTTTTCGGAACAAACCTCTGTATTATAGCCATTTGTTCCGAAAAAGTGCCCAAAACGGGAACAAAAAAAAGAGACACCCTCTTTCGAAGATGTCTCCTTGTGCGAAGGACTTCCGGAAAGTTGCAGATTTCTGCCGGAAGTTCGACGAATATTTAAACCCCGAGGGGATAGAATAGAGCCGCCTTGCGGCAAGAGCCTCCATCAGGCTACGTCAGGCTCCCTTAAAACCTTCGGTAGTGACTCCGAACTCTCTCGATTCTGCCATTGCGAACGCGCTTGTGCGCCTTCACTCTGACAATCCTCTCAACCACCATTCCAATGGAGTAGAGAACAAGTTTTCGTCTTGTCTTTCTTTTCATAAGATTATTTATTAGTGACTTGTAAAGACAACGGACTCCCTTGATTCAGCACCTCCCCTCGGGTAACCGTCTTGGAGAAATAAAACAGACACCTATTAAGGGTAGATGTCTGTTTTTTTTCGTCACTAACTTGTCATAATCCTATGACACCACAAATGTAATCATTATTTCATTATATGCAAGAAAAAAAAGAAATGCGTCTATACAACTAAACCGACGGGTTTAAAAAGTCCGTAGGCCAGTAGCCATATAACTTAAAAGATTATCTGAACGCATGACTATATCACTTGTTCATCTACAGATAGTTGATATTTTAGAGTACAATGTTTACCTTTGGTTTTATAAACATTGACAATCTTTGTTTTATGAAAACGAGCTTATATTTCATAGTCACCGTGTTGCTGGTGGTCGCCTGTACGCCGAAGGCTTCAGAGATTACACGTATAACTGGGAGCGTTGAGGGTGGAAATGTGAATCAAGTTACCGTGTATGTATTGGATTATAATATAAAGAATGAGCAAATAGAGGTTACTGATGGCAAGTTCAGCTATGAGTTGGCAACCAATCCTGCAGTCGTTGCAACATTTACCTGCAATATGGATGGCGAGAGAGTTTCCCAAGTCCTTATACCTGACGGTTCAGAGTTGCAGTTGGTTTTTTCTTCGGATGGTGCGTCCTTGACTTCGTCCAACAAAAAATCAATCAATTACAGATATCAAGAGGTAGATAAGGTTTATAAAGAGATGGGCGATTTCACTTCAAAGTATGTGGCATTGCAACGCGGAGGAGCGCCCAAAGAGCAAATTGACTCGATGGCAGAACTTAGGCGTCCTATTTTTGAGAAACTCAAAACACTATACCGTGAAGATGTTGAAAAGCAGAAAGACAACTACTTGTCTGTTCGAGGGTTGATGGGATTGCAAGGAGAACTGACGGATGAGCAGATGGATTCGCTGATTCATACACTGGATTCTACGGTCATTCAAACAACTCGTATTCAAAAGGTGCTGAAAGATATCCATGGCCGGTTTCGGTCCAAAGAAGGGATGCCGTTTGTAGACTTCAGTATTGATGCCGAGGGCGGCACTGTCAAGCTATCTGATTTCGTGGGGAATGGCAAATATGTCCTCGCCGACTTCTGGGCCAGCTGGTGCCAGCCTTGTATTGTGGAAATGCCTCACCTCAAGGAATTATACAAGAAATATAATGGCTCCGAGTTCACCATCTTAGGCATTGCTGTATTTGATAGTGTAGCTGACTCTAAAAAAACCATTCGCGAGTTAGAGCTTCCCTGGGTACAAATCCTCGGCACAGGTGATATTGCGATGAATGCTTATGGTATCAATAGCATTCCCCACATTATCCTGTTTGGACCTGACGGGACGATTCTCAAGCGAGACATCCGCGGCGAACAAATTGGCGAAGTCGTGAAGGAGGCTTTGAGGATACAATAATTAGTATAACCCGTCCGGGAGATTCAGGGATAGGGTGCGGGAGGATTCGTCCACAGAAACAACGAAGTCTTCGTGCAGGGGGATGAGGATTTCGCGGCCGTCAGAGAGTTCTACGTTCAGGCAGGGGTTGCCGGGGATGGCTTCCAGGCCAGTGCAACGGCCGATTTCCTTGCCGTGGTCGAGGATGGTCCAGCCGGTGAAATCCAGCTCGCCGTCATCCTCCATCTCCACATCCGCATATATGGTGCGCCCGACCAGCTCCTCCGCATCCTCCAGATTGCAGACATCGTTCAGATGCACCACTGCGCGGGCGCCTTTTGCTTGATAATCAAGAATAAAGAAAGGAACCTGCAGTCCATCGAATACGATGAATACAGGTTCCTTGAAGTCCAAAGATTCCAGATCGACGTCGCTGCTCAGAAGCAGGCCTCCGTCGGTGCCGAAAGATTTGACGACTTTGGCAACTGGAAGCATTATGCTTCGGCGGGTGCCTCTTCTTCTGCGGCTTCCTCTGCAGGAGCAGCCTCTTCAGCAACAACCTCTGCCTGCTTTGCAGCAAGTTCGGCGGCCTTCTTGGCGATAGCTTCTGCGCGGGCTTCCTTCACCTTGGTCTCTTCTGCCTTGGCAGCCTTCTTTGCTTCGATGGCGGCGTTGGTGATAGATGAAACCTTAGCAGCGATCTTGGCATCACGCTCTGCCTTCCAGGCGTTCCACTTTGCATCGGCCTGCTCCTGAGTGAGGGCGCCCTTTGCAATGCCACCATTGAGGTGCTTGCGGAGGAGGACTCCTTCGTAGGAGAGGATGCGGCGGCAAACCAGGGTAGGTTCAGCACCTACATTGAGCCATGCGAGAGCACGGTCTGCCTTGAGAACGATGGTAGCAGGGTTGGTGTTGGGATTGTAAGATCCAATCTGCTCGATGAAGCGTCCGTCACGAGGGGCGCGAGTGTCGGCCACAACAATGTCGAAGAATGCGAAATTCTTCTTTCCGTGG
>JAGCUK010000032.1 GCA_017962925.1 Bacteroidales bacterium | reverse complement strand
CTTCGAAAATATACTTCATCGCATTCACCGCCGAACCGAGGAAGACGAAGTTGCAGAGCCCGCTCTGATTGGCGCGGATGGTCTCTTCGAAAATCTTGAGGAATTTCTCCCAATTCTCGAGGTAGGTGATGTTCTGGAATTCCTCCAGAATCAGGTATAATTTCTTCCCGCTGACCGCGGCGATGCGCCAGGGGAGTCCGAGCATGGAACGGATGTCGTTTTCGTCCAGGCTCCAGGAGAGGGAGACTACTTCGTCGGTGGTGGAGTAGAGGTCCGGGTCAAAGACGAAGTGCGTGTCCTGCAGGCAGTTATGCACGATGTCGGCATATTCGTCCGGGGTTGTGGCGAGCGAGCGGATGATGGCGGATCCGAAGGTCAGAAGCATGTCTTCGGCGCTGCGTACCTGCAGCATCGGCACCTCCGCAGTGATGAACTGTTTGCCGGAAACGCGCATGTTGTAGAAGGTCTGCTGCATCAGGGATTTCTTGCCGGTCTTGGCGGGCTCGTAGATAACCACGTTTTCGCCCTGGTCCAGCAGGTTCGCAACCGTCGTCTGCTCGCTTCTGCGGCCGATATTGTTCTTACCGGTGACGGGTTTGTAGTAGATGAAAGCGGTGTCCATTCTGTAACAAGTTTGTTCCAAGGACAAAAATAATAAATTATTTTGCGGAATTACGAAAAATTGCTACTTTTGCAGTCCCAAATTTTTAGAAGACTGTCGAGCTATGTTTTTAAGAGCTGTTTCGAGAACAGCCGCTTGCAGCCAAAACTTTAAAAAGTTTTTTGTTTTATGTACGCAATTGTTGACATTGCAGGTAGCCAGTTCAAGGTTGAGGCCGGAAACGAGATTTTCGTCCCCCGCCTTCCTCAG
Source organism: Bacteroidales bacterium (assembly GCA_017962925.1). GTDB lineage: Bacteria > Bacteroidota > Bacteroidia > Bacteroidales > UBA932 > Cryptobacteroides. Next base: position 11,387 of record JAGCUK010000032.1, on the reverse strand, counting down.
GCCAAGGATTCTGAAGTAGAATTTGACAAGGTTCTTCTCATCGATGCAGAAGGAAAGGTCAAAGTCGGTGCTCCGTACGTCAAGGGTGCTGTGGTTAAGGCCACTGTTCTCGCAGACGATGTAAAGGCAGACAAGGTGCTTGTCTTCAAGAAGATCCGCCGCAAGGGTTTCCAGACTCTGAACGGCCATCGCCAGAAGCTCACCAAGATTAAAATTAACGAAATCGCTTAAGTATTATGGCACACAAGAAAGGTCAATCCAGTTCCAAGAACGGTCGTGAGTCGCATAGCAAGCGTCTCGGCCTCAAGAAGTTCGGCGGCGAGGTCGTTAAGGCCGGCAACATCATCGTACGCCAGCGCGGCACCGTGCACAATCCCGACAAGAACGTCGGTATGGGCAAGGACCACACTCTGTATGCTCTAGTGGACGGAACAGTGAAGTTCACCCGCAAGAGAGAAGACAAATCTTATGTTTCGGTAATACCTTTTGAGAACTAATCTCAGATGCTTACACTGAAATCGCTTCGCGAAGACCCTCAGGCTGTCATCGACCGCTTGAGGGTCAAGAATTTTGACGCCAAGCCCATCGTGGACAAAGTCCTCGAGCTTGACGCCAAAAGGCGCGCCCTCCAGATGGAGAGCGATGCCCTGCTTGCAGAGCAGAAAAAGAAGGCCGCGGAAATTGGCGGCCTCATGAAACAGGGCTTGAAAGATGCGGCCGAGGCTGCCAAGGCGGCTGTCGCAGCTCTCAAGGAGAAGAGTAACGAACTTCTCACCTTGGGTGAGCAGGTGGCTTCCGAGCTCGAGAACCAGCTGGTTCTTCTGCCCAACACCCCCTGCGCCCTTGTTCCCGAGGGAAAAGATGCTTCCGACAATCTCGTGGTCAAGGAAGGCGGTCCCGATGTGAAGCTCCCCGAGGGGGCTCTTCCTCACTGGGAACTCGCAAAGAAATACGACATCATCGATTTCGACCTTGGCGTGAAGATCACCGGAGCCGGATTCCCCGTTTATAAAGGCAAAGGTGCCCGTCTGCAGAGGGCTCTGGTCAATTTCTTCCTCGATGAGAACACCAAGGCAGGGTATCAGGAGACCGAGCCTCCGGTGGTGGTGAACGCCGCATCGGGCTTCGGCACAGGCCAGCTTCCGGACAAGGAGGCTCAGATGTACTACGTCGGCCTGGACAACTTCTATCTGGTTCCCACCGCCGAGGTGCCTGTCACCAACATCTTCCGCGATGTGATTCTCTCCGCAGATCAGATCCCCCAGAAACTGACTGCATACACTCCCTGCTTCCGCCGCGAGGCCGGATCTTACGGCAAGGACGTGCGCGGGCTCAACCGCCTGCATCAGTTCGACAAGGTGGAGATCGTGCGTGTAGAGAAGCCCGAGGATTCCTACAAGGCCCTCGATGAGATGGTGGCGCATGTAGAGGGGCTCGTGCAGAAGCTCGGCCTCAAGTATCATATCCTCCGCCTCTGCGGTGGAGATATGTCCTTCACATCCGCCATCACCTACGATTTCGAGCTTTGGAGCGCTGCTCAGGGCCGCTGGCTGGAGATTTCGTCAGTTTCCAACTTCGAATCCTTCCAGGCCAACAGGCTTCACCTGCGCTACCGTGACGAGAATGGCAAGACCCAGCTCGCGCACACGCTCAATGGTTCTTCCCTGGCACTTCCCCGTGTGGTCGCCGCCCTCCTCGAGGACAATCAGACCCCGGATGGTATAGTGATTCCCGAAGTACTGCGTCCCTACACAGGCTTCGACATAATTGACTAGCGCGAGGACCATACTCGGCATCGATCCCGGAACCAATCTCCTTGGTTTCGGGATTGTGCGTGTAGATGAGGCAGGTCATCCCTCATTCGTGGACATGGGTGTGCTGGATCTGCGCAAGATCGCGGATCCCTACGACAAGTTGGAATGCATCCATACCAAGGTTTCCGCACTCTGCGACCTGCATCATCCCACGGACCTCGCGATCGAATCTCCCTTCTATGGCAAGAACGCGCAAGTTATCCTGAAGCTCGGCCGGGCGCAGGGGAGTGCGATGATAGCAGCTATCTCCCACGGGGTGAGCGTTTATGAATATGCTCCTCGCAGGGCCAAGATGGTCATTTGCGGCAATGGAGCTGCATCCAAGGAGCAGGTGGCACTGATGGTGGAACGCACTCTGGGCATCAATATCGAGAGCAAATATCTGGATGCCACCGATGCGCTTGCCATCGCGATGTGCCATTATTACCAACTGAAAAGTCCGCTCGGTGGTGGAAGCGGTTCCGGGAAGTCCGGTGCCGGAAAATCCGGGGGCTCTTCCTGGGAGAAATTTATTTCGCAAAATCCCGGCAGGGTGAAATAAACCTCGCGCCCGCGTGTGCGTCTATATTCTGTTATGATAAGACTTGCAAAGACCTTTACCCTTCTCGCCGGCCTCTTCTTCGCGGCTGGTGTTTATGCACAAAACAAGATTACAGCAGAGTTGATTGACTCTTCCAATAGCGAGCCGGTGCCTTTCGCCACTGTCTCCGTTTCCAAGGAAGGAGCCAAAAAGCCGGATTATTACGACCTCAGCACCGAGACCGGTCATGTGACCATCAAGAAGGTGCGCCACGGCAATTATATCTTCCGTGTGGAACTCCTCGGCTACAAGACCTACGAGAAGAATATCAAGGTGGAAGGTGACCTGGATCTTGGCAAGGTGAAGATAGAGCCCGACAGGCAGATGCTGGATGCCGCGAGCGTTTCCGCGGTCGGCAATCCCATCGTGGTTAAGAAGGATACCCTGGAATACAATGCAACGTCTTTCAAGACTACCGAGAATGATATGCTGGAGGATCTCCTCAAGAAACTCCCCGGCATAGAAGTAGCGGAAGATGGCTCCATAACTCATAACGGGGAGACTATCACCAAGATCACCATCGATGGCAAAACCTTCTTCCTGGACGATCCCCAGTTGGCTTCCAAGAACATTCCCGCAAAACTTATCAATAAACTGAAGGTCATCAACAAAAAGAGTGAGCAAGCCGAATTCACCGGCATCGACGATGGCGAAGAAGAGAAGGTCATCGACCTCGATATCAAGCCCGGAATGATGAAGGGTGCGTTCGGCAACATCATGGCCGGAGCCGGACGGGATATTCCTGCCGACAATGTGACGGATCCCGACTGGCGCTATCAGGGCGCAGCCTTCGTGGGGAATTTCACCAAGGACAGGCAGTTGAGTTTGATCCTGAATGGCAATAACACCAATAACCGCGGCTTCAATGATCTTTCCGGAGCGATGATGGGCAATATGCGCGGCGGTGGCGGCGGTATGGGCCGCGGCCGTGGCGGCTGGGGCGAAGGCAATGGCATCACCACTTCTTATATGGCCGGCGTGAACGGTGCATGGACCCTGTTCGACGGGGATATGGACCTGAGTTCCAACTATTTATATAATCATACCGGAAGGGATGTCATCGAGAATAGCGAGACCATCAAATACTTCACAGACTACAACACTATCGACCGTTCGGAGGGTACTAATTCCACCATCAGTAACGGCCATCGTGTGGGTGTCCGCCTCGAGCACAAGTTCAGCGAAAATACATCCATCCTGTTCGAGCCCCGAATTAATTTTGGCAATGGCAGTTATACTCAGCAGAGTGAAACCTGGCGTTATGTGGATTCCCTTTCCAACCCTGGCGCTCAGTTGATGACTCACTCGAATAATCTGCAGTCCGGTAACAATGATAACGTCTCCACCAGTGGCTTCATGCTCTTCCGCCAGCGTCTCGGCATCCCCGGGCGCACCATGACGGTGATGGGGCGCTATTCATTCAGCAACAACGACCTTAACTCCATCAACAGGTCTACAACTACCGCCACTGCTACTGGGTCCACCGCTATCGACCAGAGCATCAAGTCCAACCAGCAGAGTTCCAGCCTCATGGGGCGCGTTACCTACACCGAACCCATAGGCAATAACCTGTATCTGGAAGCGAACTACCGTTATTCCTGGTCCAAATCCACATCCGAGAAGGATACCTGGGACAATATCCTGAACCAGAAGTCCTATGTTTATTCCAACGAGATAGTGAATGAGTCGCATAATCAGGAGATCGGTGCGAACCTGATGTATCAGAAAGAGAAGTCCCGTGCGCAGATAGGTTTTGCTGCAATGCCTACTAACACCTATAACAGCACCACCCGCTACAATTCCTCGACCGATACCTGGAAACCTCAGGAATACAAGGATTTCCGCTGGAATTTCTCGCCTCGCGTGATGTTGTGGTGGGAGTTCAACGACAATGCCAATGCGCGCATGTTCTATCGTGGGAATTCCTCCCAGCCTTCGACCCGTCAGTTGATGCCGGTTCCTGATAATTCCGACCCGCTCAACGTATCCTTCGGTAACCCTTCCCTGAAGCCGTACTTCTCGCACAACGTGCGTGGTGAGGTCCGTTACAACAACAAGAGAAACTTCTCATCGTTCAATATCAATTTTGACGGAGGATATACCCAGAATCCTATTGTGAATCTGACCTGGATGGCTGATGGCGCAGCCTATTCCATGCCTTTCAACGGCCCCGACAACATGAATGCCGGCATCAACGGATTCCTGAATATACCTATCGCAAAGTCCAACTTCTCGATTTCCAATTTCGCCAGGATCAGCGCAAGCAAGTCCTCCTCGTATGTCGGCAACAAGATCCCTATGGATGCTTACAACGGTGGAGCCGATTACTACGCGTTCATGGATTATATTGTTGAGAACTGGAGCAACGATGCCTGGTTCGATCAGCATATCGTGGTGAGCACCACCCGTTCCCTCTCTGCAGTCGAGCGCTTCCGTCTGACCTATCGTTCCGATAATCTGGAACTCACTGCTTCTGCCCGCACGAGGATGAGCAAGTCCTGGAATACCGTCAACGACGGAAAGACATCCACTTTCAACAATCAGATCCGCCTTACTGCAAACTGGACGTGGGATGCCGCGGGCATCACTCTGAAGAGCGAGGGCAACTACAACTGGTACAATGGGTACACTGTGGAGCAGCCTTCGGAATATGTGCTGAATGCGGAAATCCAGAAACTGATCTTCCGCAAGAAGATGACGCTGGCCCTGAAGGGATACGATATCCTGGGCCAAGCCAAGAATCTGTCGGTGGAAGACGATGCCAACCATCACAGCGAAACCGTCAACAACACCCTTGGACGTTACATAATCCTATCCCTGACCTATCGCTTCGGCACATTCGACCGCAGCCAGATGCGCGGCCCCGGTGGCATGCGCGGTGGCCCCGGTGGCGGCCCCGGCGGCGGCATGGGTGGCCCTGGCGGCCCTCCCCGCCGATAGGAATAATCGCTAAAGTTTCTTATCTTTGTGTGCTATGGCAGAATCAAAGAAAGAAAACAAGAAAAGTGGAATTCTTTCCAACTGGATTGTCCGCAATCTGTTATTGGCTATTGTGTTCGTGGTCGCGCTCATCGTGATCTCGAACATATTGCTTAATATAGGTACCCAGCACAATAAGGAAATCACCGTTCCGGACTTCACCAACATGAGTTTCGATGAGGCCCGCTACAATGCCGAACGCGTAGGTTTACAGGTTGAAATAGGGGACTCTGTGTATGTGCGCCGGATGAAGAAAGGTGCCGTGTTCGCGCAGTTCCCGAAGGGCGGCAGCCGCGTGAAGAAGGGGCGTACCGTTTCTCTCACCACCAATGCCAAGACTGCCAAGGAAGTTACCATGCCTCTACTGGTCGGTTACTCCATGCGCCAGGCCAAGGCGGAGCTTGCCTCACGAGGTCTGAATCTCGGCCGCCTGATCTATGTGAACGACATTGCCACCAACAATGTGCTGCGCCAGCTGTACAATAGCCGCGAAATTGCTCCCGGCACCCAGATAGAAAGCGGTTCCAACATCGACTTGATGGTTGGCCTCAACGGCGAGGATTGCCGCACCTATGCTCCTGATGTAAAGGGGCTTAAGTATCTTCGCGCCCTCGATGCAGTGCACGATAATTCCCTCAATATAGGCAAGGTGAATTTCGACAAAGGAATCAAGACCTATAGCGATTCGCTGAACGCCGTAGTTTACAAGCAGTCTCCGACCCAGGCCGGTGGTCCTCTGACCATGGGCTCTACGGTTTCGCTCTGGCTGACCACCGAAGAGAGCAAGATCGAAGAACTCTTAAAATAATGATAAACGATTCAGACTGGCAGGACCCGGATCTCGAATTTGTCCCCGAAGATGAAGAACAGGGGATGTTCGAGCACTTCCGGCTGAACGTCGATGCGGGGCAGGAGCCTATCCGCATCGATAAGTTTATGGCCAGTCATCTGGAGGATACTTCCCGCAACCGCATCCAGTGTGCCATCAAGCTCGGCTACGTGAAGGTAGGGGAGAAGACCGCCAAGGCGAATCTGCTGGTGCGTCCCGGGGATGTGATCCGTTTCGTGATGCCGTACAGGCGCCGCGGAGTGGATATAGTGCCGCAGAATATACCTCTGGATATCGTTTATGAAGATGACGACGTGCTGGTCGTGAACAAGCCTGCGGGCATGGTGGTCCATCCCGGTCACGGTCACTTCGACGGCACTCTCGTCAACGCTCTCCTGTACCATCTTAACGCGCCTGCTGCAGACTCCGAGAAAGCTGGCATCCTGGTCCATCGCATCGACAAAGATACCAGCGGCCTGCTGCTGGTGGCGAAGAATGACGAGGCGCAGCTCAAACTGGCCAAGCAGTTCTTCAATCATACCACGGAACGCTGCTACCAGGCGATTGTGTGGGGCGATATAAAGGAGAATGAAGGCACCGTCGACAAGAACATCACCCGCGATCCGGCCGACCGCCTGCGCTTCAAGGTGACTGACGATACAAACGAAGGCAAGCACGCCGTCACCCACTACAAGGTGCTGGAGCGCTTTGGCTTCGTGACTCTGGTGGAATGCAGGCTGGAAACCGGCCGTACCCATCAGATCCGCATCCACATGGCCTCCATAGGCCATCCGCTGTTCAATGACGAGCGTTACGGTGGAGCAGAGATCCGCAAGGGAACCATCTATTCCAAATACCGTCAGTTCATCAAGAACTGCTTTGAAATCTGCCCCCGGCAGGCCCTGCATGCAAAGACCATCGGTTTCGAGCATCCCACCACCAAGAAATGGCTGCAATTCGATTCGGTTGTTCCTGCTGATATGACGGCCCTGCTGGATAAATGGCGTAAATATGCCGGCAATATGCCGGAAGAGGAGGAAGAGTCATGAGAAAGATAAGAATTGCAATGTGGTTGTGCGTGCTTCTGTCGGCGGCGCTGATGAGCCTGCCCTGGCTCGTGCCCCACTGCGGCGGCATAGCCCTATTCGGCTTGGTGCCGCTGCTCTGCGCCGATCACATCGCCGATATAAACGGAGTGCGCCGCTTCCGCATCTGGCACTATTCCTTCTTCGTGCTCTGGAATGCCGCCACCACCTGGTGGGTGGCCAATGCCACTCTCGGCGGAGCCATCTTCGCCATCCTCGCAAATGCCTTCCAGATGTCGCTGATTTTCGGACTATTCCGCCTGAGCAAACGCCGCCTGGGAGGGATTATTCCGTATATCTTCCTCGCCGTGGCCTGGATAGCGTGGGAGCGCTGGTATCTGCAGAGCGCTCAGATTTCCTGGCCCTGGCTGGTGCTGGGGAACGCGTTCGCGCAGAGCACCCGCAGCATACAGTGGTACGAGTTCACCGGCAGCCTCGGCGGATCCGCCTGGGTATGGGCATGCAACATCACTATCTTCCTGATGATCAAGGCTTTGCTGGAAGGGGACTGGGCTCACTGGAACGGCAAGGCACGTGCTGCGGCGCTGGTCTGGACGGTGGCTGTCTTCGCCTTCCCCTATGCCGCATCCGCCCATCTCTATCATCACTATAAGGAGGTCAGCGAGGAGCAGGTGCCGGTAATCATCGGCCAGCCCAATTTCGACCCGTACGAGAAGTTCGAGAGCATGAGTCAGGCGGAACAAACATCCGTGCTGCTGGCGCTCTACGAGAAGGAACTGCCGGAAGGGGAGTGGAACGGCCTGCTGCTGGCCCCGGAGACCTTTACGGGGGATATCTTCCTCGACCGCATCCCGGACAGCCGCACCTTCCGCACGTTCCGGGAATTCCTGGCAAGGCACCCTGGAGCCAGGCTGCTCTTCGGCGCATCCACCTACCTGGTGTTCAACCAGCGCAGCAAACCCTCTATCCTCGCACGCAAATACGGCAACGGATGGCTGGAGAACCATAATTCCGCCATTATGACCGACGCCGACGGCGGCGCCGAGGTGTTCCACAAGAGCAAGCTGGTGGTAGGGACGGAACTCACGCCTTATCCGAAGGTTTTCGTGCCGCTGGATGACAAGCTCGGCGGAGTGATGGGGCGCTGCATAGGGCAGAAAGAGATATCCTGCCTGCATTACGGCGATATCCCGCTCGGCTGCGCGGTGTGCTATGAATCGGTTTACGGCGAGTATTGCACCGGCTACGTGCGCAAGGGTGCAAGGTTCCTCACGGTTATAACAAACGATGCGTGGTGGGGCGATACCCCAGGCTACAAGCAGCACTTCAGCTATTCCTGCCTCCGCGCCATCGAAACCCGCCGGGACATCGCCCGCTGCGGCAACACCGGCATCTCCGCATTCATCGACCAGAAGGGCGATGTGCTGCAGAGAGGCCCCTGGTGGAAGCCCGCGGTGCTCAGCGGCGTGGTCAATCTCAATAGCTCGCAGACCTTCTTCGTCCGCTACGGCGACATCCCCGGCCGAGTCTGCACCTTCGCCTTCCTCCTGCTGCTCCTGGCGCTGGTGGTCCGCTTGGTGATACGGAGATAATTTGCTATCTTTGTCAGATTATTATTTGAAATGAAAGAACATAGAGTCGTTATAACAGGTTTGGGCATCATTTCTCCTATTGGAAACGATGTTCCTACCTTCTGGAATAATCTTAAGAACGGTGTTTGCGGCATCGAGACCATCACGGAATATGATACTTCGATGCTGCCCGTCCATATAGCAGGTAAAATCAAGGATTTCGAGCCTCTCGACTTCGGAATGGACAAGCCTTTCGTGCGCAAGCAGGGCATGTTCACCCAGTACGGAGTGGCGGCTGCGTATCAGGCCATGCAGGATTCCGGCCTCCGCAGTGAAGGCGAAGATGCCAACATCGACCCCTTCCGCCTCGGCGTGTACGTGGGCTCCGGCATCGGCGGCTTCGATATCATCTTCCGAGAGACCCAGAAGATGATCGAGGATCCTTCCGGCCAGTGGATTTCCCCCATGTTCATCCCTTCGATGATCTCGAATATCGCGGCCGGGCACATTGCCATCAAAAACAACGCAAAGGGCGTCTGCCTCAACGTGGTAACCGCCTGCGCCACCTCTTCCCATAACGTGGGTGAGGCCTACCGCGCAGTCAAGTACGGCTATGCCGATGCGATTATCACCGGCGGTTGCGAGTATGCCACCATCCCCTTCGGCCTGGTAGGATTCGCCAACGCCAAGGCCCTTTCCCGTTCGGAGGATCCTAAATATGCATCGCTGCCCTTCAACCTGAATCGCGGCGGATTTGTAATGGGAGATGGCGGCGCGATCCTGATTCTGGAGAGTCTGGAGCATGCTGAGGCGCGCGGTGCGAAAATTTATGCAGAGATGGTGGGTTACGGCAATACTTGCGATGCCTATCATTCTACCGCCCCCCGTCCGGATGGAAGCACCCAGTCCATGGCACTTAAACTGGCCCTGGACGAGGCGAAGTACAGCTCTGACGACCTGTTATACATCAACGCGCACGGAACCGGCACCCATCTGAATGACACAGCCGAGACCCAGGCATACAAGATCGCTCTTGGAGATGCAGCCTACAAGGCACACATCACTTCCATCAAGAGTATGACCGGCCATATGCTCGGCGCTGCCGGCGCGGCCGAGGCCATCGCCACGGTGCTGTCGCTGAAGGAGGGCATCATCACTCCTACCATCAATCTGGATACGCCCGATCCCGAATGCGACCTGGATTACACGCCGAACGTCGCCCAAAAGCACGACTTCACGCTCGGCATTTCCGATTCGTTGGGCTTCGGTGGCCACAACGCTTGTGTAGCGTTCAGGAAATATTAACAAAAGAGGTGCTCAGTCGAGCACCTCTTTTTTGGAATTCAGAAATTCATACTGCAGGATACTGTTGTCGGTGGATTCAACCAACGACAGTTTGCAATGGTACTTGCGGCGCCACTTGGCAACATAGGAAGAACCCAGGACTCCGCGGGTAAGATAAGCGCCCAGAATAGGACTGGTGCGCAGAGTCAGATTCCGGATACCCTTTTCCTGCACATAATAGGCGAGGCGGCGTTCCACCTGCTCGTCGATCACGACAGTGGATGTAATCTTGCCGGTGCCGTGGCAGAGAGGGCATTTCTCCATCACGTTGATTTCCGTGACGGGACGGATGCGCTGACGGGTAATCTGCATGAGCCCGAACTTGGTAAGAGGCAGCACGTTGTGCTTCGCCCGGTCAGTACTCATCAGTTCGGTCATGTACTTGAACAGCTCGTTCCGGTGCTCCTGGCTTTCCATGTCGATAAAGTCGACAATGACAATACCACCCATATCGCGCAGCCTCATCTGGCGTGCAATCTCTTCGGCAGCGAGCTTGTTCACCTCGAAGGTGTTGGCCTCCTGGTCGGAGGTCTTGGCTCGGATGCCGCTGTTCACGTCTACGACATTCAGCGCCTCGGTGCTCTCGATCACAAGGTATGCACCCTGCTTCATCGGGACGACCTTTCCGAAGGAACTCTTTATCTGGCGCGTCACTTCGAAATGATCGAAGATAGGTTCCTTGCCGTCGTAGAGTTTGACAATCTTCTCCTGCTCGGGGGAAATGAGGGAGATGTACTTTCTGGTTTCCTCGTAGATCTTCTCGTCGTTCACGTAGATATTGCTGAACGTATCGTTGAGCAGATCCCTGAGGATGGTGGTGGTTTTGGAGTACTCGGTGAAGAGGAGCTGAACGCCCTTGGATTTCGCAACCTTTTCCCAGGAGCTCTCCCATTTGTCGATGAGGCTCTGAACCTCAGCCACGAGCACGCTGGCGTTCTTGCCTTCGGCGGCCGTGCGGATGATTGCTCCGTAGTTCTTGGGGAGGATGCTTTTTACCAGCGTTTCCAGCCTTTTCTTCTCCTCTTTCGAGGAAATCTTCTGCGACACGTTGACCTTGTCGGCAAAAGGCATCAGTACTATATTGCGTCCTGCCAATGAAATTTCCGCAGTGAGACGCGATCCTTTTGTGGAGATAGGTTCCTTGACGATCTGGGCGATTATCATCTGCCCGACCTTCAGGTGGTCTTCGATGCGGCCTTCCTTTTCGAGCACTGCGCCCAGTTT
>JAGCUK010000031.1 GCA_017962925.1 Bacteroidales bacterium | reverse complement strand
CGGAAACCGTGACGATTAAAGTTTTTGAATTATGTTACCTGTACGTAGAACTGCTGATAGCTGGTTGCCGGACATTTTCAACGACTTCTTCGACAACAGCTGGATGGAAAGGACAAACTACACCGCCCCTGCCATCAACGTCATAGAAAACGAAAAAGAATACGAAGTGGAGCTCGCCGCTCCGGGCCTCACCAAGGAAGACTTCCAGATCCATGTCGACAATGAGGGCAACCTCCAGATTGCGATGGAAAAGAAGAACGAGCATAAGGAAGGCCATAAGCATGGCCGTTTCCTCCGCCGCGAATTCTCCTACGAGAAATTTGCCCAGACCCTGCTCCTGCCTGACGATGTCGACCAGGAAAAGATCGAAGCCTGCATGGAGAATGGCGTCCTGAACGTCCATCTCCCCAAGAGAGAAAAGATCCAAAAGCCTGAGACCGTCAAGCAGATTTCAATCAAATAGCTGGTATCCAGCCATTTGTCCTATCCGGCAGGGATCGGCGGCGCGCCGTGTTGATAATTATAATTATATTTGCCGGGATGAAAATAATCTTTATAACAGGAGCAAGCAGCGGCATCGGATATGACGCTGCTCGCTCTCTTGCTATGCAGGGCCACAAGGTCTATGCTGGCGCAAGACGGACAGACAGGCTTGAAAGCCTCAAAGAATACGGGGTCACACCTTTATATATAGATGTCACCGACGACGCTTCCTGTGTGGTTGCCGTGCAGGGAATTCTCGATGCCGAAGGCCGTATCGACGTGCTTGTGAACAATGCTGGTTACGGCTTCTTCGGAGCTGTGGAAAACGTGCCCATCGACGATGCCCGCAATCAGCTGGAGGTTAATGTGTTCGGTCTGGCGCGCCTCTGCCAGCTTGTGCTTCCTTCGATGCGTGAGCAGGGGAGCGGCCGCATCATCAACGTTGCATCCGTCGCCGGGCATATGTCGATGACTTTCGGATCCTGGTACTGCGTGTCCAAGTATTCCGTAGAGGCCCTCAGCGATGCCCTTCGAATGGAGGTCAAGCCATTCGGAATAAAGGTCTCCATCATCGAACCGGGCCCCATCCATACCAATTGGGGAAGCATCGCAGCAGGCCACCTGGAAGATACTTCCAAGGGCACGGCATACGAAAAGGCGGCTCTCAAGCAGGCCAGGATGTTCCGCAGGGCCTACGAGTCGGATATCCTTCCAGATCCCAAGGCCGTGACGAAGAAGATCTGCCGTGCGGTGAATTCCCGCCGCCCCCGCGTGCGCTACCGTGCCGGGTTCGGCGCCGGCCTCATCATCTTCTTCCACTCCATCCTTCCCGCCCGCTGGTGGGATGCGATGATGCAGTTGATATAGGCTGTCTTGCGTCTTTTTTTTATCTTTGTATTTGATAACGATTTAAGATATGAAACGCTTTTTTATGCTAGCCACACTTATCGCCTTTCTGACTATGCTCTTTTCGGGATGCAAGATGAAGAAATACGACAAACTCGACCAGCAATATGCCACCGACCTGCTTGCTCCCGGCTCCGAGGTGCCGGATTTCACCCTGAAGGATATCGAAGGGAACGATGTCTCCATCGCGGATTTCCGCGGCCGCACGGTAGTGCTGATATTCTGGGCCTCCTGGTGCCCGGACTGCCGTGCCGAGATACCCGAGATCAAGGAGATGTTCGCGGCGGCCGATCCTGCGAAGGTGGCGTTCTTATCGGTATCCTTCGACAAAGAGTTCGAGACCCTGTGCAGTTTCGTGAAAGAGAACTACCTGCCCGGAGTGCAGTTGTTTGATCCTGCAGGAAAGAAGGAATCTGAAGTCAGCGCAGCCTATGGCGTAAAGTGGATACCGTCCCTCTATGTGATCGATCCTGAAGGAAAGGTGAAACTCGGCACCGTAGTGGCCGCGAAGGTCGCCCGCGAACTGCAGGGCAAGCCCGTCAAAAGCTGCAGCACCCGCAAACCCTGCACCGATGAAAGTTGCTCCATTTAATTAAACGCGCGTAATGAAAAGGATAGTTCTTTTGATGCTTTGCGGAGTGCTCGCACTCCCGTTATTTGCCGGTGAGCCGGAGAAGAAGGATGCGGATGTTTTTGCTGCCGCGGATTGGAACTGGCAGCCCCTGGGTAAGGGGGCTCAGTATGGCTGTGCGCAGCTGAATCTCTTCGAATCCACCCAGTTCATCTCTGTCATCCGCTACAAAGCCCGCAAGTATAAGACAGATATAGTAGATGCGCCGGCGGAGTTCGCGGACAGCACCGAGGCACTGGCACTCAAGCATAACGCCCTCGGCGCCATCAACGGCAGCTATTTCAACATGAAGACTCTCTATCCCACCACCCTGGTGCAGGATAACGGCGTACGCCGCGGAGAGACCAATGGCTCGGAGGTGTTCCGGGTGGATGGAGTGATGGCAGTGCGTTGCCATAAGGTGAAGATCTTCCGTTGCGATACCACTGCCTATACGGCAATCACTCGCAAGCATAAGGAAGCGATGGCTTCCGGCCCCGTGCTGCTGCTGGACGGGCAGGAAGCCCGCGATGAATGGCCCGGTTCTGGCTTCTATGCCAAGCGCCATCCCCGTACCCTGATCGGCACTACCGCTGACGGATGGGTATATCTGATAGTGATCGACGGCCGTTTCCCGGGCCAGGGTATAGGCACCACTATCCATGAAACCGCGATGGTTGCAAAGATGTTCGGCCTCAAAGACGCCCTGAATCTGGACGGCGGCGGCTCCAGCACTCTCTGGACCAAACCCGCCGGTGTTATCTCCCATCCCTACGACAACAAACGCTTCGACCACTACGGCCAGCGCTCGGTTCCGAACATCGTAGTCGTCCGCTAAATTTGCGTTTATCCCAAATAATGTATAATATTGCAGAACATAACATTAAAACTGAAAACAATGAAAAGATTTTTACTTCTCCTCGGAATCGCACTTGCTGCACTCACTGCATTCACCGCCTGCAATGGAAACAAAGATGAAGACAGCGCAACACTTGAAGGCCGTTGGAATGTCTGGAGAGGCCCGGATAATCCTCAAGATTACACCTTCAGCCTGATCTTCAAAGGCAATAAACTTGATGTTTATATCATTGCCTGGGGAGTGCATGTTTCAGGCACCTACACCTATGCCAACGACGAGGTCACTTACAATATCACCACTGCTCAAAAAGCGTGGTCAGGTGTTACCTTCAACGAAAAAGGTGAGATGGAGACTTACTCCTGGATGGCAGGAGATATGGATAAAGACACCTTCGAGCTCGTTCCAGGCTATGCTTGGTATCCTCTCCCTAAAGATGATCCTTCATACCCTGGCGATATGCTGAGTAAGTTCAAATTCAAGTTACTCACCGCCACCACCGCAGAGACCGAACTGATGGGCGAAACGGCGCACAAAGCTAAATAGTAAAGATACTTTTCAGATTTTCTATATCGAGGGCTTCATCAACGGTGAAGCCCCCGTTTTTTGTTCGCCGGAGGCTGTGAAGGAAGGCGCCGCTGCCGAGGGCTTCGCCGAGGTCGCGTGCGAGGGCGCGGATGTATGTGCCCTTGCTGCAATCCACTAGTATTTCCGCCTGCGGCAGCCCCTCCGGCACCTCCGCCACATTGATTCTGCTGGACGCCGTTGATTTACTATCGTCACCGGAAAGGTGTTCCCCCTGAGGGACGTAACACCCGCGGTTCGATAGCGGGGGGACCGTCCCGGAGGGATGGTGGGGTGAGTCCGAAGGACGAACTCCCGAAGGGGGAACAACCTTTCCGGTAAGATTATAGTCCAGTAACTGCAAGTCATAGATAGTGATCCGGGATGCCTGAAGGACACCAAGATCATCCACCGGCAGCCCGGCCTTATAACGCTTGCGCGCAATCTCGTAAACCCGCACCCCATCCACCGATTTGGCACTGAAAAGCGGCGCCACTTGATCCTGCTCGCCAATGAAGGATGGCAGCACGGCACGCAAAGCTTCTTCCGAAACCCCCTCCAGCGGATAAAAAGCATCCACATCCTTCTCGCGGTCATACGAAGGAGTAGTGGCTCCGAAAGTGACACCGGCGATATACTGCTTGCGCTCCTTTTGGAAGGATTCCGCCAGTTTGGTAGCCTTGCCGATGCACACCAGCAGCACCCCGGTCGCGAGCGGATCCAACGTCCCCGCGTGCCCGACCTTCAGATTCTTCTTGCGGAAATGCTTGATCGCCATCCACTTTACCTTGCGAATCACATCGGCCGAAGTCCAGCGGTAGGGCTTATCCACCACCACGACTATGCCGTCCGGATAGTCCTCGATCGAATGGCTCAAGGCCATCCCCTTCTGCAGGGTCAGATAACTCATTTCGCAGATATCTCAAGACGCCCGCTCCACGCATCGTTCGCGCGGTAGTGCGGTGCATATTCACATTCTATGGTTGCCACGGGCGCCTGGAACGAGCCTGCGCGAGTGACGTAGAACTCTTCCGAAACGGTGGTCTTCTCTTCGGGATAGACCTCGTACCAGCACTCGATGCGATCTGAGAGCACGTTGCGGTAATATCCCCAGCGATAACCGGAAAGCTGGTTCACTGGAACTAGCCCGGCGCCGAAGGGGATGGTGACTTTTACGAAACTGCGGTTCTCTTCGTTGGTGACGGTGAAGGAGAGTTTGATGCGGTCGCCGATCTTGCATACGTCCGGCCGAATGGCAGTTGCGATGGTCATTCCGTTGCCGGCGGCACGGATCTGGTCGAATGGCAGAGTGTACTCGGCCTTCAGCGCCAGCACCTTGGTATCCAGAATCTCATCGGGGCCGTTCAGCACCATGCCGAGGGCTTCTACATAGCCGGGATCCTGCTTCCAATCCTGAGTCTCTTTCTGCAGCATGATCCAGAGGCGGATGCCATTGGAGATATCGAAGTGACCGTGTTCATCCATGATTTCCGCCAATGCGCAGTGAGCGTCGAGCTCTGTCTCAAGCAGCCCGCGCCAAGGCATCACGGCATTCGGATAGTATTTCCCGCCACTCTTGTGCGGCTGCGCGTATTCCACCAGCGATTCTATGTCTGCCGCCAGCGACTTGCGGAGTTTGCGGGCGGTGCCGAGTTTGATGCCAAGTTTCGAGGCGAGTGCCACGCCGCCATCCAGATTCAGGAAGTTCTCTAAAGTCTGCACGCGGCGGGCCTTGGCGGCGATCCATCCGTTGAGGCCACGCTCCTTCTTAGGCACGAGGTAGGCCTTGGCCTCCTTTCGGAAATCCGAATCCGTCTTCTGCTCGAAGCTCACCTCTGGGAAGAGACTGCGGGTGTGGAGATACTGCTGGAGCGAGAGCCCGCGGTACCACCAGCCGTTCTTTTCCTTCGCAAAGAAGCGAGCGTCGATATAGTGCACTGCGGCGGCCTCATCCACTATCCCAAGCCCATGCACCAGGCGCAGCACCACGGCTGTGACCATGCAGGAGGATTGCATCTCGGCGAACCAGCCGAAGCCTCCGTCCGCATTCTTGCAGGCCAGCAATTTCTTGATAGCATCCTCCCGGTCGAATTCAGGCTCCAGACCCAGTTTCTGGCAGAGACTCCAGGCGTAGAGGGCGCGGGCGAGGGAGATGGCGTTATCGCAGTTTGGCTTGAGTTCGGAGGGGAGGGCATCGTATAGCATCTGGCGGATGTTGATTTCCTCCAGTGCAGGCACGCTGCCATCCACATTCTCGAACATCGCTCTGAGAGATGCTTCCAGCGCGACCTTGTCATCTCCCGAAAGCAGAACTGCCGAATGCGCTTCGGTCAGCGTCTGAACGGGCTTCTTCACGGGCACGGATACGAATACTCCGTCGGAGCCATATGTGCCTGATTCAGGGACGAATACTATCTTTAGGCCGAGGTCCTTGACGGCCGGGGTTTCAAGGAAGAAGTCCTGATTGACGCCGCCCTTTGCAGGCACCGTTATCTCGCAGGAAGCGGTACGCAGCACGGGGGCGGTTTTATGGTCGGTGCCGTCCAGCATCTGCACGCTGAGTTTGCCCTTCAGCTCTTTGGAGATGGAACTGCTGAGCGCGACTCGCACGTTGTATTTGTCCCCTTCGTAGAGGAACTGCGGCTCGACTAGGCTGATCTTCACGGGGATGGTGACTACCATTTCGCGGCGGAGGACCTCGTTGCGCATTTTCTTATCGTGTGCAAAGAGCTGCACGTAATATGTGGAGAGTTTGTCTGCGTTGGTGAAGCTGAAGCTGATGTTGCCGTCCTTGTCGCTGCGCAGGAAAGGCTCCCACGCTATGGTGTTCGCGAAGTTCTCGCGGATGGGGATGTCGGGGGTGGCCTGCGGTTTTTGTTCTGCCATCTGGAATGGGATGGCTTCCTCTTCAACCACTGAGTCTGCAACGACATAGTCTGCAATTTCAACACCAAGTGCAGACTTGCTCATCGCCATGTTTTTAGAGGCCAGTCCACGTACATAAACGACGTTGGAGTAGGATGCGTCAATGCCATTGACTGTGCCATACGGAATGTATGAACATGAAATATGAGCAGTCCGAATAAGACTCCACCTGTTGGGCTGGTAACGCTCCGTGCTCTTATCGAATATGGATGCCGCGCATTCCACACCGGCCAGGGTCTTGATGCTGAAGGTATAGCCGGTCCCGGGAGCCGTCGTGTCCAGGAATCGGGAGAAAGTGAGGGGAAGATCGTAGCGATGATCCTCTTTGCGTAAGGTTGTCGTATGGGAGAACGATCTCTTGTCCTGGAAGTATACCATCGTAACAGACATCACCTCAGGATCGCTGTCCTTCAATTTGTATTCGACGGTGGTCGTTGCCGGCTCCTTGCTTGTCATGGCCGGCTCGAACTGAATCATCCTCTTCCAGATCAGTTTTCCTTCCGGTCCGTGCGCTTCCACAGCCATCCACACAGGCTTGTCGCCGGCCACTACCTTGACCGCCATCCCGCCGTGCCGGGAGGCATCTTCATCATCCTTGAAGAAGAATTCCGTTTCGGTGTGGGGAGTGGATTTAGGCCGGATGGTAAAGGACTTGTTCCACTCCATGGTTTCCCCACTGGCATCAGTTACCGTCACCTTCAGGTAATACCAATCGTAATAGCTGCCGACTGTTGAGCTGTCGGTGGCGAAAGAGATGTCAAAACGCCCGTCCCTGTCAGGATGGAGTATGCCGGATGCCCATTCTTCTCCGTTATGCTGAATGGAATACTTGACGGTGGAAGCCGTGAGGCTGTGCCTGGAATAAGCATATACATTACCGCCGGTGCGGATTTCCTTCACGGGGTGGAGGAACACGGATTGTTCGTCGAAGATCAGGTCGAAGGTGGGCAGGACGAAATCATCCACCCGGACCAAGTGCCGGATCAGGACTGCGTCCTGGTTAATTTTGTCCACTGCGGCCTTGACAGCAATCTGGTACATTCCGTTACGTCCGCTGCGCTTCAGTACAAAGTCTCCGGCAATGCTGCCGAACTCGTTGGTTTTCAGTGCTTTGGTTTCGACGATCTTGCCTTCCGGATCTTTCAGTTCGACAGTGATTGTTTTGCCGGACCCGACAGTCTTTATGGAGTACTTTCCCTTGTAAACCACAGCCTTGAAATGCAGAGTTTCTTCCGGATTGTACGCACCTCTGTCGGTGATGATTACGGCGTTAAGCCTTTCGGGAGAGTCGGTGTTGTTAACTCCCTTAAATGTAGAAAGAGAAATCTCTCGTGAAGATCTCCGACCGGACTTGACTCTGAGTTTATATTCGCTGCGCTTCTGGTTGATTTTGGATGTCCAGGATGAAGGGAGGGGAGTGAAACCGTCCAAGGTGAGGTTGGCAGTCTGTTCCACCTTATCATCTTTCAGCAGTTCAATATCCACCTTCTTCAACGGCTCGCCGCTGATATAATCCACCGCCCAGATTCCGACGCCTGACGCATTGGTTCTGGCACTGGCGGAGATAGTGTATTTCTGCCATCTGACATCATCGGAAATATCCCCGTAGAAGCATCTGACATCGTAGGTGCCATCTTCGAGATCGGGGAGTTCGAGGAGAAGCTTATCCTCGGTGTAGTAACTCTTGTACGGGTTGGTAATATATTTCTCCCAGACCTTTTCTTTATCCTTGAGCACTCGCGCCGTGACGGCTTCCATGTTCCGGAGAGAGATGGTCAGTTTGCTGTCTTTTACTTCGGCACTGATGCTCTTTTGGTTCAGTATTTCCAACTCATCTTTTGCCATCGTGCAGCAGTCGGCAATCTTCTTTTCATCTCCTTTAAAAGTCGCCCTCTTCTTCTCAAATGTGATGCACTTGTCCCTCAGGGCCTCGAAATCGGCGGACTTGCCCTTCAACTGCCCATTCTCATATCTGCAGAGGTCGCTGAAAGTGATAGAGAGAAGCTGCTGTTCGGCCAGAAGAGCCACAGCCTTGCCATTCCATTTATCCTGGAAGGCGCGGAGTTTTTCAACTCTGACATTCTCTTCCGGGTAGTTGTTATGAAGGGCTATGCTCTCGTATTCTGCAAAAGCGGAAAGGGGATAGTCCTTGAAGGTTTTTTCCATGCGCCCGGCTTCTCCCAAGCTCCAGATGCAATACTCGTAGTCGTTTGCGAAAAGTCCGGGAAGAAGGCTACCGTAAATCTTTCCGGTTATACGCCAATCCTGGGAGTAAAACTCGGGGTTGTGGACCTTCTCGAGTTTGCTTTTATTATTGTCGATGAAAGTGCCTTTGTCGGTGTCGCTCCAACCGTAATAATTGTTCTTCAAGAAGAATACTGCCACAGGCTCGCCGAATTTCTCAATGTCTTTGTCCCTTGCAGCATTCTCGCTATCCCTCAGTTTCCAGTTCCCGGAAATGCGCACCTGGGCCAGTTTGACCGCAGCATCATAGTAGTCCCAGGTCAAGTGTTTAGCCTTGGCTTCGGTCTTGATTTTTTCAAGGACGCTTTCCTGGGTCTTCGGCTTGTCGGCGCTTTCTGCCGCGTAATACTCCTTCCAAAGGGCTACCAGGGTGTGGTCGTCCTTGTCTTTAGGGGAGGATGAAGAGGTCAGGATAAGTGCGGTCATCAGTGTCAGTGCTATGGTCTTGAAGATATTCATGGCTCTGTGTTTTCGTTGAACAAAGGCAAGGCTTCGGCAACCACGAAGGTGCTTCCGCCAATGTATATCAGGGGATTTGGCAAGTCTTGTGCCAAGTTCAGTGCCCGCCTCACGGCATCTGCCACGGAGGGCACGGTTATGGCCTTGATTTCCGGCCGCAGTTCTGCCAGCCTGGCCCGGAGTTCTTCGGCGGGCATCGATCTGGGCGAGTCGGGGGCGGTGAGGATGTATGTGGCGTCCGTCGGCATCAGCGGTGCAATCCCCGCCAGGTCCTTGTCCGCCATTATTCCGTAAATTATAATTACCTCTCGCGGCTGCTGCTCATCTTCGCCCGGCACTGCCTCTTGCCTGCCGCCACCCTGTTGCAACGCACCGCCACCCTGCACTGCCTCTTGCCACCCTGCACCTCGCTGCAGAGCCGCCAGGCGCGCAAAGATTTCTTTCAGCGCCGGGGGATTGTGGCCGATGTCGCAGATGACCTCCGGCCTGTCGCATATCTTCTGCCACCTGCCCCACAACCCCGTCCTTTTTCCGGCTTCTGTGATTGCATTCAATACGGACCTGGTGCACTTACGGCCTTTTTCGCCCCAGGTCCAGCTCTCCGGGCCACCACCTGGTGCGTTTTCGGCTTCTGGCGCCCCAGGACCCCCTTCTAAAGCTGCCACCTGGTGCGCTTTCGGCCTTATTCGCCCCAGGTCCTCCGAGTTTTCCAAAATAGCCAGGGCCACGAGCACTGTATGGAGATTGAGGTCCTGGCAGGGCCCGGTCAGGTCCATTCTGGGAAGAAGGTCTTTCTCATCGCACGCCGGCACGTCCGAGGCGAATACGAGTGGAGAGCCAACCGATGCTGCCACCTCTTCGAAAACCGGAGCGGTTTCGGGATCCCGGACTCCCACGACTGCGGGCACTCCAGGCTTGAAGATCCCGGCTTTCTCCCTGGCGATGGCGGACCGGGTCGAACCCAGTATCGCACAGTGGTCCAGGCCGATGGAAGTAATCACCGACATGGCCGGCACAATGATATTTGTGCTGTCCAGCCGGCCACCTAGACCAGTCTCGATCACAGCGGCATCAACCCCCTGCCTGGCGAACCACCAGAACGCCATCCCGGTAGTAATTTCAAAAAACGACAGCCCCTCGAACGCCTCCTCATATAAACACAGAAACTCCCAGACCTCTTCTCTGGAAATCATCTCGAATCCGTCACCGCTAACAACCTTCATCCTCTCCCGGAAGTCCAGCAGATGCGGCGACGTATACAGCCCGATCCGCCGGCCGGAGGGGCCGTTCTCGCGGGTGGCTATCCGCGACGGACAAAGGGCGTGGCCGTGTCCCGCAAGGGGAGCCCGGTCCACGCATTGCCCGTCCGCTTGTCTCCGAACGGCCTCTCCCGCTGCGAGCGCAGAGGCCAGCATGCTGCAGACGCTGCCCTTGCCGTTGGTGCCGGCCACATGCACACAAGGATACGCCTTCCACGGGTCGCCCAGCAAAGCCGACAACCTCTCCATCCCGCCAAGCCCCGGCTTATAGGAATCACCCGTAAAACCCACCTTCTGCACAGACTGAAAACGGGAAAACAGCGCATTCAGGCGCTCATTATATCGCTCAATATCAAATTCTGGTTGCATCTGAATTCAAAAATAGTTATTTTTGAGGGAATTTGATATAAAAGATGGAAATTAAGTCATCAGCGCTGCACTCGCCCTACGTCATCGACGGAGTCCGCCAGAGCGTAACCCCGGCCCAGATTCTCGGGGGCGTGAGCGTATATCCGGCAGAGGCCGCACCCGCGGAACCGCTGCCGCCGATGGTGGACGAAACGCCCGACGCGGATCCGTCCTCTGCAACGCTGGATCCCCGCAAACTGGAGAAATACCTCACCGCCGTGCTAAAGGCGGAGCGCATCTTCCCCATGGCATTTGCAGGGCCTTACACCCGTGGCAAAATTGCCCGCGCGCTGATAGACTGCATCTGGAAACTCGGTCATTTCCGCATCGGAGATCTCTCCGTGGATGTGAATTGGAAGTGGAATAATCTCAAGGTGGGCAACGTCGCCGGTTTCTATCATTCGGTGGAGGCGCTTGGCGAGATGATAGATTCCCTGAACATCCAGGTAAGGGACTACGACTTCGTCAGCAGCGATGGCGAATGTGAACTCAACGTCACCGCGGACCTCCGTCCCCGCACGGACGACGAGGACCTGGTGGCGCAGCCTTATACCACTCCCGATCCGCACATCGGCGCAGCGGGCATCTCCAACGCCCTCCAGCCGGATGAATCCTCCTGGATTATCTACATCCCCTTCGATTCCTCGCAGTACCGCCTCGGCGGATCCCTGCTGGCCCAGACCCAGGGAGTGAATCCTCCTACGGCTCCGCAGGTGGACGACACCGACTACTTCATCGATTGCTTCGAGGTAGTCCGCGAGCTTGTGGAGGATGGTATAGTGCTGGCGGGATCGAGCGTGGGAGAAGGAGGCTTGCTGCCTGCCCTGAAGGGGATGGCCACCTCCCGCACCGGCGCCATCCTGGACCTCTCGGACATCAAACGCGCCTATGCCGATACGGACCTGGTGAGCCTCCTGTTCTCGGAGGTACCGGGTGTAATCATCCAGATCAGAGATATCGATTTCGACTACATAGATGCCGAACTGCTGCTGCAAGACGTGGCCTTCTATCCTCTCGGGCACCCCGCCGCAAACAACGGGGCCGTGCGGGTGAAGGCTTCCGCCAAGACCGGCATACAAAATATCCTCGCATCCCTCGTGCAACGCCAGGGGGGAGAAGGGGAAGACTAAATGCACTAAAATGGGTAAACCTAAAATCTTCGTGCTGGACACCAACGTTCCCCTGCACGATCACAAAGCCATCCGGCGTTTCCGGGACAATAATCTCGTGATTCCCATTGCCGTGGTGGAAGAACTCGACAAGTTCAAGAAGGGCAACGACACCCTGGCTTACAACGCCCGCCATTTCCTCAGGGACCTGGACAAGATTTCCGACGGCAAGTCCTTCGGAAAGGAAGGCCTGCCCATAGGCAAGGACCTGGGCCTGATCAAGGTGGAACCCAACCATCCTTTCCCGGATAACCTGAAGGACCTTTTCATAGATGACATCCAGGACCATCGCATCCTCGCGACCGCCATCTGGGTGAGGGATACCCATCCCGGCACCTTCGTGGCGCTGGTAACGAAGGATGTGAACTTGCGCATGAAGGCCAAGGCTGCCGGAATGGAGGTGCAGGATTATCTGACCGACCGTGTCGAGGAGGCGAAGATAGAAAATGCCAACAGCGAGGTGCAGTATTATACACTGAAGTCGGAGGCCCTGCAGGAACTGGTTTATGGCCCCGAGAATGCCATCGACTGGAAACTGGTGGTGGATAAGAAGCCCGAGGCGAACCAGCTTTTCAAGTTCCGTTGGGAGGGAGACAAGGGGGTGGATACCGTCTGCGCCCGTTTCGATGACGACCGTGGCAAGATAGTGCTTGTAAAGGCTCATACTGCCTACGGCATCAAGCCCCGTAACGACGAGCAGAAGATGGCCCTCGATGCCCTCATGAACCCGAAAGTCAAACTGGTCACCCTCACCGGCGGCGCGGGCACCGGCAAGACCATGCTGGCGCTGGCAGCAGCCCTCGAGCAGGAGAACGACTTTGACCATATCTACATCTCCCGCCCCGCCGTCATCCTCGGCAACCAGGACATAGGCTTCCTGCCGGGAGACAAGAACTCCAAGATGACCCCTTTCCTCCAGCCGTTGATGGATAATCTGAACGTCATCAAGAGCCAGTTCCGCGCTTCTTCCAAAGAAGCCACTCATCTGGACGGACTGTTGAGGGATGAGAAACTGATAATCGAACCTCTGGCCTATATCCGCGGCAGAAGCCTCGGCAATGCTTTCTTCATCATCGACGAAGCGCAGAACCTTACGCCGCTGGAGGTCAAGACCATAGTCACCCGCGCCGCAGAAGGCACCAAGATAGTGCTTACCGGCGATATTTTCCAGATCGACCAGCCCTACCTGGACCAGTGGTCCAATGGCCTCACGCATACCGGAGAGAAGATGGACGGGCAGAAGATTTTCCAGCACGTTTTCCTCCGCAAGGGCGAACGCAGCGAACTATCTGAGGTGGCGGCGAAATTGTTATAACTATCCGCTTGCGGATAGCGGATTTTTTACTAAATTCGCGGGATTTTTTGAAAATTAACAACAAACAATAGTTTTATGGCAGAAAAGAAAAAGAGAGTCTATCGCTTTGGCGGCAAAACCGCTGAGGGTGATGGTTCCATGCGAGAGCTCCTTGGTGGAAAGGGAGCAAACCTGGCGGAAATGAGCCGCCTCGGAATGCCGGTTCCTGCCGGATTCACAATCACAACTGAGTGCTGCGCTGAGTACTATCAGCTAGGCGGCGGTTATTCCGCAGAACTCAAGGCGGAAGTTGCCGAGGCCCTTGCAGCAACTGAAAAACTTATGGGTAAGCGTTTCGGCGACACCGAGGATCCCCTCCTCGTGAGCTGCCGCTCCGGCGCCAGGAGCTCCATGCCCGGTATGATGGACACCATCCTCAATATCGGTCTCTGCTCCGCAACCCTCCCCGGAATGATCAAGAAGACGGGCAACCCCCGTTTTGTATATGACGCATACAGGCGTCTCATCATGATGGATTCAGACGTCGTGATGGAGAAGGCCGAGGGCATCGAGCCCGAGGACGGCCAGGGCATCCGCCAGCAGCTGGACCGCATGATGCAGGAGCTGAAGGATGCCAAGGGCTACAAGTCCGACACCGACATCACTGCCTATGAACTGAAGGACCTCTGCGACAAGTTCAAGGCAAAGGTAAAGGAAGTTCTCGGAGTCGAGTTTCCCGACACCGCCGAGGCCCAGCTTTGGGGCTCCATCGGAGGCGTGTTCAAGAGCTGGAACGGCAAGCGCGCAATTGCATACCGCCGCCTCATTATGATGTATTCCGATGTGGTGATTGAGAAGGCAGAGGGCATCGAGCCGGAGGACGGCCAGGGCATCCGCCAGCAGCTGGACCGTATGATGCAGGACGTGAAGG
>JAGCUK010000030.1 GCA_017962925.1 Bacteroidales bacterium | reverse complement strand
GCGTACGTCACCAGCTCGTTGTACCAATCCAACATCTTCTTCCTGTGAGAGAAGTAGAAACGGTCGGGATCGTAATTGGGAACAGCCTTATCGAAAAGAGCCTTGATTTCTGCCTCGGGAGATTTAGAGGTAGGAGCCTCTTTGCCGTCCAGGGCCTTGTTGATGGCCAGGAATACTTCTTTCAGACGGAATTCACCCTCATCGGTATAGATGGCGATATCCGAAAGAGTAGTGATGCGACTGTGAGGATCGAACACGGTGCGATGTCCGTCACAAAGAGCCTCTGCAATTGCAGCATTGGTCCTGGAAAGGGCCAGGAATTTATAGAGTCCGTGCTTACCCGAGACGGACAGGATTTTACTGAGATCGGTTTTCATATCGTTTAACAATTTATTTACTTTCAAATGGAGTTCTTCGATGCTGGAATCATTCACTATGACTGCGTCCGCGAGGGATTCATCCACTTTCTGCTGGGCCTTTACTCGTTCCTCGGCCTTGGGATTGCGCTTGAGCCTGGCTTCGAGGGGCGCCTTCACCAGCCAGACCTCATCCCACTGCCCGTCGAAAACGGATTTATTCAGCGCAACGGCGGATTCGAAAAACACCGTTCCTGCATTGCAGGAGGCCTTCCACGTGAGGAAATCCTTCAGAACTTCCGGATAAACTACCTGCTCCAGTGCTTCCCGCTTCTGTGGTTCGCTGAAGATGATTCCTATCTTGGAGAATGGGGCGTCAATGGCCTCTTCTATCCGCTTTTTCAGTCCCGGAACGGAGTCATAAAGTGACTTGGTGCGGGAGTCGCTGTCATAGACGGGAAAGCCCTTGGAGGCCAAATAACGGCATACTTCAGACTTACCGGAGGCGATGCCCCCTGTCACTAGCACGGTTTTCATAGCCTTTCCACGCATTCCGCCACTTCCGGATCTACGGAGCAGCTGATGACTCCTTTCGGGAGATTATCACACCTGATGATGCATTTCCCCGTCAGGGACTTGCTGAACTCGTTGTAGTCCACATAGCAAGTGGCTTTGACCGTAGGATCTGCGATGATGGGGAAAACGCAGCGGAACACCACCTTCACCTTGTTCGGGTAGATGGAGAAATCCGCGCCGGCAGGCACATTCCTGCCCGAAACTGGCAGTTCCGCATCCATCTCCACAAAACGGCTGACATCCAGCGCCCAGGAAACGGTCTCGTTCGAAACTCGTAGCTTGTCCGGCACGTCCAGGGCTATCTCCCCGTGGAGACTCCCCTTCACATCGCTGCGCAAGATGGATTTGGTGTTAACCGCCTCGATGTTTGCCAGCAGATCCGAGGGCCCATAGACCAGCACTGAATCCGGCTGCACCGAGAAATCCCCGCTCTGCATGTACTGAGGCTTGAAGGTGAGGGAACTCACCACTCTCACCGGCACCTTTTTATTCAGTTCACGGATGAAGCGGAAGCGCAATTTGTCGAAGAGGAACGACTCTACGCTGGTGCCCGGACCGAAAATGTCGTTCACGTAGCGATAGAGCTGATTCGCGGAGATGTCGAAGTAATCCCCTTCCTCGGGGGTGAAATCATCGGCATCGAAACGCACCACCACAGGCTCTGTCTTACGCCCGAGGTAAATCAGACGGAAACCAGAGGCCTTGCAGCGTGCGGTAAGGGTTACTTCTTCGTTGGAACGGGCAGCCCTCCCGGGGATGCTGCTTTCCGCAATCACCGGCACGCTGACCACATCCGTCTGCATATGCGACAGATTATGGATCAGCCAGATGCCGGCCGAAAGGGCAAGACAGCCCAGGAAATACTGCCAGTTCTTCACGGAAATTACTTCTGCTGAGCCTGGTCGTTGGCTGCCTGGGCGTCGGTGGAGTAATCGCGAACAATGGAGTTCTTATCCACGCGAAGCTTGATCTCACCGTCGACCTTGATCAGAACGGTGCGCTCCTGGATTTCTGCCACGGTGCCATAGATGCCACCTGCGGTGACGATCTTATCGCCCTTCTTGAGTTCGTTGCGGAACTTCTCAAGTTCTTTCTGCTGCTTGCGCTGAGGACGGATCATAAAGAGCCACATCACAGCGAAGAGCAGAAGGATCATAATCCAGAAACCGGCACCGCCGCCGGCGGCAGGCTGAGCAGCCTGAAGAAGTGTAAGGAAATTCATAACTCGTTATTTTTTAATTAGTTTATCCAATAATCCGTTCACGAATGCGCGGCTCTCCGGAGTGCTGTAGTACTTGGAGATTTCCACAAATTCGTTGATAGTAACCTTTGGGGCGATATTATCGAAGGCCTCGGCCTCGGCAAGTCCGCAGACGATCAGCGCAAGGTCGGTGGAGCAAATGCGGCTGCGGTCCCACTTGGGAGTCGCATCAGCAATCATCGAGATATATCTCTCATAATTATTGTAGGCCGTGCGGAGGAGCTTGACCACAAAGGCATGGTCGCTTTCCTTGCCGCCGGTGGCATCCATATCGCTCAGGAAAAGAGGCGGCAGATTCCAGCGCTGGCCCTTGCCGAGATTATCCATCGTGCGGCAGCACCAGGTAAGTGCATAGGCGAGGTCGTCATTCCACCAGATGGAAAGATCTTCGAGGATATCGGCCAGATCGTCGCTGTCTACATATTCCTCTTCGAATATCGTTGCCCAGAGTTCTGCATCCTCTTTGAGGGAGTTGGGGCCGGATGCCATATACTCTTTGAAATAATCCTTGGAGCGGATGGAATCATAGAGGTTGCGGAGCAGCACGTCGTACTGGTCCCAGGAGAGCTTCTTCTTTTGGGTAATCTTCTGGAAATCAGGATCTTCCTCAAGCAGCGGAGCAATCAGATTATCCGCGAACTTGAAATTAGGATTACGCTCTTCCTCGCTGGGATTGAACTTGTTCCTGGCTGCCTCCAGCCTTGCTCTGGCTTCCCTGGAAACGGGCCCTACGCTGCAAAGTAAAAAAAGATAAAGGTCCCTGGTAGATTCAAGGGATCGGTCCAGTTGCGATTCGAGGTCCTTGAGACTTGCAGACTGGTTTTCCGTGAAACTGTATATGGCCTTGAAAGCCTTTATACGAAGGATTCGGCGGTTAAGCATCTTTTTCAAACAAAAATAATATGCAAATATAGCATCTAATCCTCAAAAAATTCTAATTTTGCAGAAATAAACAAACATTAAAAACACAGATTATGTACAGAGAGGACAGAGACCAGGTTAATTTCCAGGACCGCAATGCAGAAGATGTTTACTCAAAGCCTGTCAGAGCTGGTAAACGTACATACTTCTTCGATGTAAAGAGCACGAAGGGGCAGAATGATTTCTATCTGACTATCACCGAAAGCAAGAGGCGCAACAACCCCGACGGCACTTTCACCTACGACAAGCACAAGATCTACCTCTACAAAGAAGATTTCGAGAAGTTCAAGGAAGGGCTCGATGAGGTCGTCAAGTACATCACCGACAATTGCTTCGGCGGAGAAATCCCCGTCAGGCCCGAACCTCAGGAACCCGATCAGGAAGGTTACTTCTAATGTCTTCCATCCTGCTGAAGAATATATGCATCGCCGGTGAGAGCAAGGATGTTCTCATCGGAGGTGGCCATATACTGAAGATAAGTTCTGCCGGTTCCTGCGTGGACTGGGACCTTGCCGGCAACATCGAAGTGATGGACTGCACCGGCAAATGGGCAATCCCCGGTTTCATCAACATGCATACCCATGCCGCCATGTCCCTTATGAGGGGTATCGGTGAGGATATGATTTTCCAGGACTGGCTCAAAAAAATCTGGACCATCGAGGCCAATCTGGACTTCGATTTCGTTTACTGGGGCGCCAAGGTAGCATGCATCGAGATGATCCGCACCGGCACCACCACCTTCAACGACCAGTACTGGTTCTTCCAGGCCTGCCAGAAAGCGGCCGCGGAGATGGGCATACGCCCTGCCGTGGGCTATGATATCATCGATCTCGGCAATCCTGAGGAGGCGAAGCGGCAGATGGAGCAATGCGAGCGCAAGTATGAAGAGGTGAAGGATCAGTGGAAGGATGAAGGGGCCATCTACGAACTGGCATTCCACGCCATTTATTCCGTCAGCGAGCCCATGATGATATGGGCGGCAGATTTCGCCCGCAAGCACGATCTGCCCCTGCATATCCACCTCTGCGAAACCCTCAAGGAGGTGGAAGACTGCAAGGCTGCCCACGGCGGGCTCTCCCCCGTCGAGTATCTGGACGCCATCGGCGTGCTGGGGCCCAATCTGCTCGCAGCGCACTGCCTGTGGCTCTCGGAGCACGACATCGAGCTGCTCGCAAAGCACGGAGTTCATTGCATTCATAACATTAATTCCAATACCAAGCTTTCATCCGGCTACAAATTCCTCTACAATGAACTGAGGGATGCCGGAGTCAATGTCTGTATAGGCACGGACGGTTGCGCTTCATCCAACAACCTCGATATCCTGGAGGCGATGAAGACATCCGCACTCTTCCAGAAAGCATGGAGAAACGATCCCAAGGCCCTGCCGCTGAATGAGTTGCTGGATATGGCGACTATCAACGGAGCCAAGGCGCTAAGGCTAAACAGCGGCCGCCTGGAAGAAGGCGCACTGGCAGATATCTCCATCGTGGAAACAGACAGCAGTTACTTCCTTTCTCCCGGGCCGTTCCTGGCGAATCTCGTTTATTCGGCGCACTCAGACTGCATTGATTCAGTTATCGCCGGAGGCAAATTCGTCATGCGGAACAGGGAGATTCCGGGGGAAAAGGAAACTCTGCACGAAGCCAGGCAGGCATTGGCAAAACTTAAATAAACTACTATGGACGAAAGAATCACCCGGATCAACACCGCAGCGTCATTCATCGAATCACGTCTCGAGGGGCGCAAACCCATTGCAGCCATCATTCTCGGCAGCGGCCTCGGCCAGCTGGCAGAGATCATCGAAGACCCCATTATCATCCCCTACACCAAGATTCCGTGCTTCCCCGTATCTAGCGTGATTGGCCACAAGGGAAACTTTATCTGTGGTAACCTGGGAGGCAAGTGCGTGATCGCAATGCAGGGGCGTTTCCATTACTACGAGGGATACAGCATGTCCACTCTGACCCTGCCGGTGCGCGTGATGTGCAAGCTCGGAATCAAGTATCTCTTCGTTTCCAATGCGGCGGGTGCCTTGAATCCTGAGTATAAAGTTGGCGATACAATCATCATCAAGGACCATATCAACTTCATGCCTAACCCCCTCATCGGGCCCAACATGGATGATTTCGGTCCCCGCTTCCCCGATATGACCTGCCCCTACGATCTCGAGCTTCAGCAGAAAGCCCTCGACATTGCTGCAGAATTGGGATTCAAGCTGCATCGTGGCATTTATTTCGGAGGATCCGGTCCTTCGTATGAGACCCCGGCAGAGGTGCGTTTCTTCCGTGCCAGCGGCGCCGACCTGGTGGGTATGTCCACAGTTCCCGAGGTGATTGTTGCACGCCACAGCGGACTGCGTGTTTTCGGCATGTCCGTGGTTACCAACGTCTGCAACACCGAGAATGTCGAGCGCAATTTCAACGACGGAGAAGATGTGGTGCAGCAGGCCAATGCCGCCACCAAACGAATGATTCCTCTCTTCACCAAGATGATCGAAAGCCTCTAGGATGGATAACAGGATTGGCATCATAGAAGATGCTGTCGCATTCTTGTCTTCCTGGCTGGACGGGCGCAAACCTGTGGCAGGTATTATCCTGGGCAGCGGGCTCGGCCAGCTTGCAGAGGAAATAAAGGATCCCTTAGTCGTTCCCTATGTGATGGTTCCGGGCTTCCCGGCAGCCACTGCAGTTGGCCACAAGGGTAATTTCATCTGCGGAAAGCTAGGCGGCAGATGCATCATCGCGATGCAGGGGCGCTACCACTACTATGAGGGGTATCCCATGGATACTGTGGTTCTGCCCATCCGCGTAATGATCAAACTCGGCATCAAGTATCTGTTCGTCTCCAATGCCACCGGAGCCATGAATAAGAGCTTCAATATAGGAGACCTGATGCTCATCCGAGACCATATCAACCTTCTTCCTAATCCGCTCATAGGGCCGAATCTCGATGATTTCGGCGCCCGTTTCCCCGACATGACCTGTGCCTACGACCTGAAGCTCCAGGATAAGATGCTGGCAATCGCGGCCAAGCAGGGTGTGGAGCTGAAACGCGGCATATATGTGTCTTGCTCCGGCCCTACCTACGAAACCCCCGCAGAGTATGCCTATTATGCATCTATGGGGGCGGATAACGTGGGGATGTCGGTGACTCCGGAGGTGATTGTGGCGCGCCACGCAGGCATTCGTGTACTGGGAATGTCCGTGATAACGGATGTAGCCCACGAAGCCGGAGACGACTATGTCACAGACGAAAACGAGATCGTCCGTCAGGCCGATCTCGCTTCCCGTAAGATGACAGGGTTATTCCGAGATTTAATCTCCAGTTTGTAACAGGGTGTAATCCAGACTGATTTTAATATCGCTTGATGACGAACCTACAAGGATTTTGTAATCACCCCCATCAACTTTCCAGCTGTGCGAAGCCACATCGTAGTAGGAGAAATCCTGATAACTAAGCGGTATGCAGAATTCCACGCTCTTGCCTTTGGCTATCATCTTCTTGTCAAAGCCTTTCAGCTCATAAGCAGGGCGCATTACTGAAGGATTCTGAGGAGCCACGTAAACCTGGACGGTCTCCGTTGCGTCCACCTTCCCGGTATTGGAAACAGTGAAGACAATCTCGCTGCCG
>JAGCUK010000029.1 GCA_017962925.1 Bacteroidales bacterium | reverse complement strand
TCCAATCCCACATCCCTGACCATTTATAGCACAGGAATCATCAGCCTGGAAAGCATACCTGCTGCGCCCTTCACTGCCACTGGAAACTGCGTGCGGTTTGTGGCTCTTCCCGGCATTTCAAGCCGCCCTGTCAAGTTGGTCGCAACAGTAGGAAGCGATAAGTACATATACGAGAAATCCGGCGTAACTTTCGCAGATGGCAGTTACTATGAGATACCGGTAAAGATGAAATTGGTTCCGGAGGATGCTATAGTCGGATTTTTTTCCGTCAGTGATACGAGGAAGGTTTATTTCTCAAAAGGCAATTTAAATTATGTGTCGGCTACGGGTTCGTACAAGTTCGCCGACGCTCAAAAAGACTATATGGGAGAGAGTCAGACAGACGGGTTTGATATGTTCTCCTGGGATGGGTATTCCTATGATGCTGTCAGGCCTTGGTGGAGGTTATCGCGTGATCAGTGGGTTTATCTCTTCTTAACCAGAAGTGTAACCAACACCTTGTCCGATGGTGCACACTACACTATGGCCAAGGTGGGCGGCGTCAATGGCCTCATCATTTTCCCGGACATATACACGCATCCCGAAGGGACGGGCTTTGTTTCAGGATCCTTTGACGAGGCTTCGAACTACACGGCAAGCGTCGATGATGCCGGCTGGGCAAAGATGGAAGCCGCTGGATGTGTATTCCTGCCAGCCGCGGGATGGAAAACAGGCGGTGGAACATGGAAACAAGTGGGGCTAGAAGTAAGCTATAGCAGCTCCACCGAAGGCGGAGGGTACTATGGCATCTATTATGACTATTATTGCATTTGGTTTCGTCCAGAAGGCGTAGATCTTTATGACCATCCCGATAAGTCAACCTGGACGGCTGTCCGCTTGGTGCAAACCGCTGAGTAAGAAGAGATTGGAAGTCACTAAAAAAACTATCTTTGCAGAGTGAATAGAGTATTCCACATATTATTATTTGTATTCATCATAGCATGCTCTCCGGCGCAGCCCGGAGGGCATGTCATTACCGCTCCGGACGGTACGGAGTGGCAGCAAATGACGGTGGAGCGTCTGCCGGACCTTCCTACGCCACGTGGTAGCCACAGGACCATTATTGCTGGCAACGAAATAGTGCTTCTGGGTGGCCAGACCAACGGGTTCAAGCCTCTGGAAACAGCCGAATACTACTCCGGTGGCGCCTGGCACACGGTTCCTATGCTCTACGCCCACATCAACGGTTTTGCAACACCCCTTGCGGACGGTAGAGTACTCCTTGGAGGCGGTAGCGAATCGGATTTCGGCATTGGTCAGAGTTGGGGCGCGGAGATCTACGATCCGCTTTCCCACAGCTTTTCCCCGGTCGGCATAATGTCGGTAAAGCGAGCCATGTCCTCGGCTCTTTCTCTGCCGGATGGCCGCGTGGTCATCGCCGGCAACTGGCGTGCGGAAGATAGTTATGAAACATGGACAGCAGAAGCTGGCTTTGTGCCCGGAGGGCCTCTTTCGCCCGGCTGGGCGGAACCTTACATCCTTCCCTCATCCGCAGACGACATTATCGTATTCGGACCATGGAATCCGCGCGGAGACGACACCGGTTGCCTTGTGGATCATTTGGGCGGCGCCCCGGAACAGGTTCCCTTGCTTGAGGATTATGCCGTTTGTGCCAACTACGACGTCTTCCCGGGGGATATGCAGATTGCTGATTACACCTATCTCATTCCTGCGCAGAACCGTTCTACGGATGAACAAGTTGTGGTCAAGGTAGCTTCCGGGAAGTTCTCCCTCCTCGAGATGGAAACACTTCTTACGGGAAAGGGCCCGGAAGGAGGCCCTGTGACCTGGACGCTGCTTCAGGTCGACCGTCCATCCCGTATCGCCTGGGTGCAGGGACTCGATTCTGTGAAAGGATGTCTTTGCCTTGCTCGCATCGCCTACGATGCCACCTTCGATGGAGGCAGTGCGTCGGTTTCTTACTATTATGCAGATAATCCAGGCGGGGCTCCTTCCGGTTGTGCAAGGCTCATGCCCGGAGGTAGATTCATCCTTGCAGGCGGCAGGGGTTGGAAAGAGGGAACGTTCCCCGTTCTGGTAGATAATTTCAAGGCTTATTCTTCAGCATATATCCTGCATACGGAGATGCCGTCCAGGTCCGGAATGCCCTTGTGGGCCATTTTGGCGATTATCTTGGGCCTAACCTGCATCGCGTTGATCGTGGTTCTTCGCAGCAGGCGTGCCGGAGAGCCTGATGCGTCGGCCGAAGAGGGGCGCCTCACCCGCAATCTCATGGAAGAGATGTCCGCCCTTATCGAAGAGAAAGAACTCTACCGCCGCAAGAACCTGCGCATCACCGACGTCGCTTCCGAACTTGCCACTAATAAGACATACGTGAGCGTCCTGCTGAACAACATGTCCGGTGAAAGCTTCACTTCGATGATTACCCGCTACCGCGTGCAGTATGCCCAGAAACTTCTTCGCGAGCATCCCGACATGATTCTCGACGAAGTTGCCGAAGAATCCGGATTCTCCTCCCGCACCACCTTCTTCCGCAACTTCAAAGCCCTCACCGGCATGACTCCCCAGGAGTGGAAGAAGCAAAAATAAGTGCAATCTACTCTTTGAAACTTCCGAAAAAAGTTTCAAATTTGTAGTTGCTTATGAAACTTTTTCTGATTGACGGCCATGCCCTCATCTTCAAGATGTACTATGCCTTCCTGGGCAGGCCGATGATAAATGCCAAGGGGGTGGATACGTCCATCCTTTTCGGCTTCACGAAGTATCTGCTGGAGCTGATACGGCGCGAGCAGCCCACGCCTATTGCAGTGGGGTTCGATCCGCCCGGAGGCACCTTCCGCAACCAGCTCTATCCCGAATACAAGGCCAACCGTGGGGAGACTCCCCAGCTGGTGATCGATGCCCTCGAGCCGCTCACCCAGATAGTCAAGGCCCTGAATATTCCGGTGCTGATGATTCCCGGTTTTGAGGCGGATGATGTGCTGGGATCGATGGCTAAGCGCAGTGCCCGAGAGGGTTTCGACGTCTACATGGTCACCCCCGACAAGGATTACGGCCAACTGCTGGAACCCCATATCTTCCAGGTCAAGCCCGGCAAGAAGGGAGGAGATGATGAACTTTACGACATCCCGCGTCTTCAGGAGAAGTATGGTATCGAGCGTCCGGATCAGATAATCGACATGCTCGCCATCTGCGGCGATGCTTCCGACAATGTGCCCGGTGTGAAGGGCGTGGGCGAAGTCGGTGCCAGCAAGCTTTTGCAGAAATACGATACCCTCGAGAAGATCTATTCTCACCTCGACGAGCTGACTCCGCGCCAGCAGGAGCTTTTCCGCGCTGCGGAGGATCACATCGCCCTCAGCAAGGTGCTGGTGACCATCAAGACGGATATCGACATTCCCGTTTCGGCGGATGATATGCTTCTCGAGGCTGCCCGCCCGGAAGCCATGGAGTTGTTCAATCTCTATGGCTTTAACTCCCTGAAGAAATATTTGAATATTCCAGATTCCTTCGATTCGCTCGGAATGACAGGGGCGGGCTCTCTGCGCTCCTCAGAGCGCACGGCGGAGGGCGGGACGGAGCTGCGAAGCAGCGATGTCGGTAGCCCGGGAGCCGCGGGGGATTTGGGGGCAGCGCCCCCACAGATAGGGAGTCCGCAGGACGAACTCCCTCAGGGGGAAGACCTTCCGCAACCTACAGATACAAAGCCCTCTGATATAGCTATATACCTTGACGGTGAAACCCTATGGCTGGCGGATGAGGACGGGACCAGGAGCGGGAGGCTGGAGGAGTTCAAAAAGGACCTGGAAGATGCCGGCAAGAGCAAGGCAGGATATGGCATCAAGGCTCAGATGAATGAATTGGCAAAACGCGGCATCTCGCTGAAAGGCAAGCTGTTGGACATCGAGCTCATGCACTATCTGCTGAACCCCGAAAGCGACCACCGCCTCACATCCCTCGCCCAAACCTACCTCGGCATCAGCCTCGACGAAGCCCCTGCAGCCGACCTCGGTTCTCTTTTCGGCGACGACGGCGGCGCCCCGGGCGAAGCCGACCATACGAAAGAAGCGGAAGCCATACGCAGCCTGTCCGGCACGCTCTACGGCGAACTGGCCGCCTCCGGCATGCAGAAACTCTACGACGAAATCGAAGAGCCCCTCATCAGCGTCCTCTCCCAAATGGAGCTCGTTGGCGTAAAGGTAGATCTCTCATCCCTCAAAGACTTTGCAGAATCTCTGCGCAAGCAGATGCTGGCCCGGGAAGAGGAAATCCGCGGCTATGCGGAGAATCCTGCCCTGAACGTCAGTTCCCCCAAGCAGATGGGAGAAGTCATCTTCGAAAAGCTGAATCTAGATCCCAAGGCCAAAAAGCCCTCCAAGGGCACCTGGCCTACGGATGAAGAGACGCTCTCCGCACTGGCAGACAGGCACCCTATCATAGACGCATTGCTGGATTACCGCGGCCTGCGCAAGCTGCTATCCACCTACATAGAACCCTTCGCGCAGTACATCTCACCGGTGGACGGGCGCGTGCATACCACTTTCAATCAGGCACTTACAGCCACGGGGCGGCTCTCCAGCAGCAACCCTAACCTGCAGAACATCCCCATCCGCACCGAACAGGGCCGCGAAATCCGCAAGGCCTTCGTGCCGGGAGAACCCGGAAAGGTGATGATGTCGGCGGACTACTCCCAGATAGAGCTGCGTGTGATGGCACATCTCTGTGGCGATGAACACATGCGCCAGGCCTTCCGCGAAGGGCAGGACGTGCATGCCGCCACGGCCGCCAAGATCTTCCGCAAGCCGGTCGCGGACGTGACCGCGGATGACCGCCGTATGGCCAAGACCGCCAACTTCGGCATTATGTACGGCATCTCCTCTTTCGGGCTGGCACAGCGCCTGAAATGCCCCCGTACGGTGGCCAAGAAGCTGATAGACGACTACTTCGAATCCTTCCCTAGCATCCGTTCATTCATCGACGGCACCCTGGCGAAGGCCCGCGAAACCCTCTATACCGAGACGATGTTCGGGCGCAGACGCTACATATCCGACATCAACTCGCACAATGCAAACATCCGCGCCATCGCCGAGCGCAACGCCGTCAACGCCCCCATCCAGGGCACGGCGGCGGATATCATCAAACTGGCGATGATACGCGTGGCCGCCCGCCTGCGCAAGGAGGGCCTGAAGGCCGTGATGGTGTTGCAGATTCACGACGAACTCCTGCTGGAAGTGCCTGAGAATGAGATAGATGCGGTGAAGGCACTGCTGGTAGAGGAGATGCAAGGTGTAATGGAACTTTCGGTTCCGCTGACAGTAGAATGCAATTATGGCAAGACCTGGCTCGAGGCCCATTGACGAACTGCTCCGCCTGGCCATCATAGGCGACGGGGCCGCGTTCACCGAACTCTGGGATACGCACATAGATTCCCTCCGGTCCTACATCAAGAGCCGGATGAAGAATCTGGATGACTTCTACGTGGATGACATCTGCTCGCGGAGCTTTGAGAAGGCTTTCCGCCAGATTCGCAGCTACGACCCTACCAAGAGCCAGTTTTCTACCTGGCTCACCAACATCGCCCATAACACGGCCCTGGATATAGTGGAGCAGGAGAACCGCTCGCACAAGCGCTATGTGTCCATCGATCAGGACCATTCCGCCGTTACTGCCGTGAGCAGTATAGGCAGTGGGGATGATACTCCGCTCGAATCCATCATCCGGGACGAGGATCAGATCCAGACGGAGAAGTATATCGAGGGCCTGCCCGAACTCTACCGGAGGATAGCGAAGATGCGGCTGGTGGATGGCCTGCAGTATGGGGAGATTGCGGAGGAGACCGGCCTGCCGCTCAACACCGTCCGCACCCGTATCCGCCGCGCGAAAGCGCAGATAGACAAGATTAAAACCGAAGAAAGTATATGACCAACAAATCTTTCAAGTATTGGCAGTGGCGCACCATAATAGGTTCTATGGTGGTCTATGCCATTTATTATTTTGTAAGGAAAAACTTCTCCATCGCCATGCCCGGCCTCACCGCCGAGTACGGCATTTCGAATACCAGCTTCGGTATCGTGATAGCGATTGGCTCGCTGATTTATGGCTTGAGCCGCTTCCTGAACGGGTTCGTGGTGGAGCGTGTGAGCCCCAAGACCTTCATGGGAATTGGCCTCATCCTGTGTGCTGCTGCGAATATTTGCTTCGGCTTCGGAGTGGACCTGAGCTACTGGATCACCGGGGTGCACGAAGGCCCTCAGTTCGTGAAAATGCTGATTCTGGTGATGGGAGTGACCATCGTGCTCAACCAGTATTTCCAGGGGATGGGATTCCCTCCTTGCGCCAGGATGCTTCCGCAGTGGATCGCGCCCGGTGAACTGGCCACCAAGATGAGCATCTGGAATACATCCCACTCCGTGGGCGCCTTCTGCGCAGTGGTTGTCTGCGGTCTGCTGATGACCAATATGGGTGCGGATATGTCCGGCGACAGCAGCATAGTCACCAGGATAGCGGGCAACCTCGCTGCCAGCATCAAGGGTTGGGAAAGCCTCCCCGCAGCTGAGCAGACCTCCCGCATCATGGCCTACGCCTCGCATTACGGGGCCTGGCGCTGGTGCTTCATCATCCCTGCGATAGTCGCCATCGGCGGGGCAATCATCTGCTTCACTACCCTGAGGGACACTCCTCAGAGCGTGGGCCTTCCGGAGATTGCCGAAACGCACACCGGCAAAGAAGCAACCGAGGGCAAGAAGGGCGCACACGGCGCTTTCCTCAAGCATATGGTGTTCTTCAACAAGTGGGTCGTGCTCTACGCACTGGCCAACATCTTCGTCTATGTGCTGCGCATGGGCGTGCTGGACTGGGGCCCCAAGTTCCTCACCGAGGACCGTGGAATGAACCTGAACGGCGCTGCCTGGTCAGTGGCCGCGTTCGAGCTCACCGCAGTGTTCGGCACCCTCTTCGCAGGCTGGGCGACCGATAAGATCTTCAAGGGACGCGCGCATCGCATGTGCCTGTTCTCGATGATAGGTTCGGTGGTTTTCCTCGGGCTCTTTGCCCTTGTGGATATGCCGGTGATCCTTTCCACCATCGTGCTGGCTCTTGCCGGATTCTGCATCTACGGCCCTCAGGCCCTGATCGGCATAGGCGCGGCCAACCAGGCCACCAAGGAGGCATCCGCTACCGCGAACGGCCTCACCGGAATCCTGGGTTATGTTGGCTCCGCCCTCTCCGCCCTCGGCGTGGGTCTGATTGCAGACCACTTCGGCTGGCGGGCGGTGTTCATCACCTTCCTCTGCGTAGGCGTAGTGGGCGCTATCATCTTCTTTGTGATGTGGAAGGCCCCCCGCGACGGATACGAGCGCTCCCGCAAGTTCACCGAAAACTACGTTGCAAATGAATAAGGACCTTCGCGACAAATTGCTGGCCCTGCGCCATATAGCCCTCGATATGGATGGAACCATCTATATGGAGAACAACATCTTCCCCTTCACACTGGACTTTCTGGCGAAGTTGACGCGGATGGGGATAACATATTCTTTCCTGACCAATAACCCCACCAAGTCGCTGGACGACTATCTTGCCAAGCTGGCGCGGATGGGGATCAAGGCCGAGAGGGAGCAGATGTACAGCACTGTGCCTGCAACGATAGACTATATCAAGACTCACTTGCCGGATGTGAAGAGGCTGTTCCTGCTGGGCACTCCTTCTATGATTAGCCAGTTCGAAGAGGCCGGTTTCGAGAGCACTTCGGATTCGGCGGCGGATGTGCCGGATGCGGTTGTGGTGGCATTCGACACCACCCTGGTCTATCCGCGCCTGTGCCGTGCCGCATGGTGGGTGTCGCAGGGGCTGCCTTATCTTGCCACAAATCCCGACAAGGTCTGCCCGACCGACCAGCCCACTATCCTGGTGGACTGCGGATCGCTGTGCAAGTGCATAGAATATGCTACCGGGCGTAAGCCTGATGTGACCATAGGCAAGCCCGATCCAGCCATGCTGGCGGGAATTGAAGGACGTTACGGCCTGAAGCCTTCGCAGATTGCGATGGTGGGGGACCGCATCTATACTGATGTGGAGATGGCATACAATGCCGGCACTTTCGGCGTGCTGGTGCTCAGCGGCGAGACCACTCTCGAGGTGGCCAAGGCTTGGCCTCACGCCCCTTCGTTGATCTGCCGGGATATCGAGGAGCTGGGTTGTCTTTTGGAGGAAGCTCACGGGTTATGCTGATACCTTCTGAACAGGATTTCGCGCAGGCGGTTGCGCTGTGGCGGGAGTGGAATGCGAAGATCAATGTTATCTCCCGCAAGGATGAGGATGCGATTTTCGCGCACCATGTCCTGCATTCTCTGGCTATTGCGGAGTATCTGGAGCTTTACTATCCCTCTGCAACGGGCACCGTCCGTTCTACGAGCTCTCTCGCTATGGCACGTAACGCGCTGAATGACAGTGATTTAACCACTTGTCTCCCCCGAGAAAGCGGAGGGGAGGAATGCGGTGAAGTGTCTGATAATCAGGCATTTGGCTGCCATGACACTTTTTTAGATGTCGGATGCGGCGGCGGATTTCCTGGAATTCCGCTGGCCATGGTGATGCCGGAGGCAAAGTTTACGTTATGCGATTCGATAGGGAAAAAAGTGAAAGTAGCGCAGGCGGTGGCAGATGGCCTGGGACTGAAGAATGTGGAGTGTGTGAATGCCAGAGTGGAGAGTTTGAAAGGGGAGTGGGACTGGGTGGTCAGCCGTGCGGTCACCAGCCTGGAGAACTTCTACCCATGGGTAAAAGGCCGCTTCCGCAACAGCATCCTCTACCTCAAAGGCGGTGATATCAATACCGAAATAGCCGCACTGCAGAAGAAATTCCACATTCCAAACGAGAATATCCGCACCTGGAGAATAGATTCCTGGCTAAAAGACGAATATTTTGCAGAAAAATTTGTAATTGAGATTGGAAAAAACTACCTTTGCACTCCCTAACGCGAAAAATTAAAAAAGTATAGATATGAAAAGGACATTTCAACCTTCAAACCGCAAGCGCGTCAACAAGCACGGCTTCCGCGAGCGCATGAGCACTCCTAACGGCCGTCGCGTCCTTGCAGCCCGTCGTGCACACGGTCGCAAGAAACTCACCGTGTCTTCCGAAGACAGGTTCTAAGATTAACCCGAACGGGTTTAAGAGCGCCGGATGTAATAATCTGGCGCTTTTTTCGTATCTTGCAGCCATGAAACGAATCATTTTACTTTTGGCAATGACTGCTATTGCTTTGAATTCCTGCGCACCCAAACTCCCTGAGACGCGCAAAGACGACACTGTGGATAATTATTTCGGCACCGAGGTCGCAGACCCCTACCGCTGGCTGGAAGATGACGCTTCCGAAGAAACCGCGGCATGGGTCAAGGCCCAGAACAAGGTGACTAGCGCATATCTGCGTAAACTCCCCGCACGTGACAAGATCCTGGCCCGCCTGAAAGATGTTGCAAACTACGAGAAAGTAGGCGCCCCCAGCCACAAGAAGAACGGCAAATGGTACTTCTACAAGAATGACGGCCTTCAGAACCAGAGCGTGCTGTACGAAATGGATGAACTCGGCGGCGAGCCCAGCGTCTTCCTGGATCCCAATAAACTCAGCGACGATGGCACCGTGGCCCTCAAAGGCACCTACTTCAGCCACGACTGCAAATATATGGCTTACGTCATCTCTCGCAGCGGCAGCGACTGGGAAGAGATTTTCGTGATGGACGTGGAGAGCGGCCAGCTGCTCGAAGACCATATCGAATGGGCCAAGTTCACCGGCGCATCCTGGAGGGGCGACGGCTTCTACTACAGCGCCTACGACAAGCCCGAGGGCGACGGCCACGAATTCAGTGGCAAGAACGAGGTCCACAAGATCTATTTCCATAAGATCGGCACTGCCCAGGCAGATGACGAGCTCTTCTACTCCAACCCCGATGAGCCGCTGCGCTTCTACCAGCTGGATATCAACGAAGAAGAGACCATGGCCTTCTTGTATGAGGATGGCGCGGATATCGGCAACAATATGTATGTGATGGATCTCCGCAAGCCTGGTTCTAAGTTCGTGCAGATGACTGCCGACATGAAGAACAGCTGCTATCCCCTCGAGACTGAAGGAGATAAGATATATATTTTCACCAACCGCTTCGCTCCGCTCAACAAAGTAGTGGTCGCCGATATCAAGAATCCCACCTACAAGAACTGGAAGGACCTGATTCCCGAAAGCGACTGCGTGCTGGAAAGCGCCAGCTTCATTGGCGGAAAGATCATCACCAGCTATCTGAAGGATGCCTCTACGCACGCCTATCTGCATGAGATGGATGGCAACTGCGTGACTGAGGTGAAACTCCCGGGTGTCGGCAGCGCAGGATTCGGTGGCAGGAAGGATGAGCCCTGGTGCTTCTACTCATACTCCTCCTTCACTACTCCCGGGACCATCTACAGCTACGACCTTCAGACCGGCGAAAGCACCGTGTTCACTCAGCCTAAGACCAGTTTCGACCTGTCTGAATATGTGGTGGAGCAGGTGTTCATAGAGAGCAAGGACGGCACCAAAGTTCCGTTCTTCGCCACTCACAAGAAGGACATTGTACTTGATGGAACCAATCCCGTGCTGCTCTACGGCTACGGCGGATTCAACATCTCCCTGGGACCTTCCTTCTCTACCGTCCGCATACCTTTCCTCGAGGCAGGAGGAATCTATGTGCAGGCCAATCTGCGCGGCGGCGGTGAGTATGGCGAGGCCTGGCATATGGCAGGAACCAAGATGAACAAGCAGAACGTGTTCGACGACTTCATCGCAATTGCCGAATGGC
Source organism: Bacteroidales bacterium (assembly GCA_017962925.1). Lineage (GTDB taxonomy): Bacteria > Bacteroidota > Bacteroidia > Bacteroidales > UBA932 > Cryptobacteroides. The sequence goes on along the minus strand of JAGCUK010000029.1, from coordinate 25,366 downwards.
TGATAGCGAATAAGTGGACGTCGAAGGAGAAACTGGCCATCCAGGGCGGCTCCAACGGCGGTCTGCTGGTCGGTGCCTGCATGACCCAGAGGCCCGATCTCTATGGCGCAGTAATCGCCCAGGTGGGTGTGATGGATATGCTCCGCTACCACAAGTTCACCATCGGTTGGAACTGGGCTCCGGACTATGGCACCAGCGAAGACAGCGAAGAGATGTTCAAGTATCTGTACGGATATTCTCCTCTGCATAACCTGAAGCCCGGCACGGTGTATCCCGCAACCCTTGTGACCACCGCAGACCACGATGACCGCGTGGTGCCCGCCCACTCCTTCAAGTTCGCGGCCACCCTGCAGGAATGCAATGCCGGCCCGAACCCCTGCATCATCCGCATCGACTCCAAAGCCGGCCACGGCGGCGGCAAGCCCCTAGCCAAAGTGCTCGAGGAGCAGGCAGATATCTACGCGTTCATATTTAAGAATCTGAATATGTAACAAAAAAGCGGCCTGAGCCGCTTTTTTTATTCTTCTCCCAGGAACATCGGGTCCCAAGCCGGGAGCATGATAGGCTTCTGGTTGAGCAGGGCCTGGATGTTGGCGGGGATGTATTTCTTCTCGACGACGAGGCGGAACATATATTCGTTGAACCATTCGTCGGTCATGATGATATTGCCCTTCCAGCCGGTGTCGCCCCAGCTATTCTCCACGAGCCACTTCTGAGACACACCATCCTTCAGATCCACACCGATCAGAGTCATTGCGTGGGATGAACCGCTGGCGTGGGTGAGCACGCGCTGCTTCTTGTCCATGGTGTACTTGACGCCGAGCAGGCTTTCATAGTCGAAGTTGGCAATGTCGGCAATGCCGCGCTCGCGATCCAGGAACTTGCCCACATCGCAGGAGAAATACATAGCGTCGCCGCCCTTGATGGAAGCGATGGCCATCTTCTTGATATCGTCCAGAGGAAGATTGACATAGAGCCAGTTGTGCCCGTCATAGGTGTGACGGTCGTATTCGATCTCGTAGACCTTGCCGTACTCGCGGGCAGGGTCGTTCATGAACATTATATAGTTGTTCTGCAGATCGTAGCCCACGAACTCCTTGTAGAACTCTTGAGGGGTGTAGGTCTTGGTGCTGACCACATTGCCCTTGGAATCGCGGCGGGTCCATTCGAATTCGGTAGGAGGCACTCCCAGGGTGAGGGCGAGGATGCGGTAAATCTCCTTCAGCATCTCCACCTTCATCTTCTGAAGATCAGCCTTCTTGCCGGCATCACGCAGGGCAAGGCCATCCTGGCGCAGAATTGTGGAGAGCTGCCCGCGGATAGCGGAGGTGCTGTTGGCGGTAAGGGTCTCGGGGAAGATCTCCGCAGGCACCACTCCGTACTTGCTCACAAGGTCGGCAACTCCCGTGAAAGTGCCGCCGTCGCCAATGGGATGTGCGAAGAGCCAGTCCACGGTGCGGTCGTCAATGGGCTTGTTGCGGGTGTCGATGACTGCCTGGAGGAAGAGGTTGGCCTTCTCCAGCTGGTCGTAGAAGAAGCAGTAGTTCTGGCTGAACTGGAACTCGCCCAGGTCGAAGCGCTCGATGGCGGATGCGCGCAGAACGTTGAGGCCGGTGAAGAGCCAGCAGCGGCCGGAGGACTTCTGGTTGGTGCGGCCCTTGGTTTCGATCATGTCGGAGAAGTGGGTGTCGATCATGACGGAGCGGTCGGCGTTCTTCGCCAGAGTGGCCAGAGGAGTGGTGTTCATGGCATTGCGCAGGGCCTTGTCGGTGGCGCTGCCTTCGTATCCCTTCTGGATTTCGGTGAGGACGGAAGCATCTATGGCTCCCTTCTGTGCAAAGGCGCTCACGCTGAGCAGGGCCATTGCGATTACGAGTGTCTTCTTCATATCGAGGATTGTTTTAGTTTTCTTTTGGATGCGGGAGCGAGTGCCACCACCAGCCCTATCAGGGCCACTCCTGCGGCGGAGAGCAGCACGTCTGTGAATTTCAGCACCACCGGGTAGGCATCGACCACGAAATTGCCGGGCATCTTCACCAGCCCGAAATGCTGCTGCAGCAGGGCGAGACCGACGCCCAGAACTATTCCAATGGCCATTCCTAGCAGGGAAATCAGCCATCCTTCCAGCACAAAAATGCGCCGGATCAGGGCATCGTCAGCACCCATCGCGCGGAGCGTGGCGATATCGTCGTCCTTCTCGATTATCAGCATCGAGAGGGATCCGAAGATGTTCAGCGCCACTATAATCACTATGAATATAAGTATCAGGTAGATGGCTGCCTTCTCGTAGCGCATCATCTTATAGAGCCCTTCGTCCTGCATGTAGCGGTCCTGAACCAGAAACTCCGGGCCCAGTTGCTGCCGCAGACTCCGGCAGAAGCGCTTGATCTGCTTCTTCTCAAGGCCATCTGCGTAGCGTATTTCCACCGAAGAAACTTCCTCGGAATAGCCTGTGAGCGAGCGCATTACGCCTATAGGGAGGATGATGGTCCCTTCTGCTCCGGCATCGGAGGTGTGGGGAATATCCATCAGGCTGGAGGCATAGAATTCTGCGGTGTGCAGGGATGCTGCCGGATTGGAGGGGGAGATGGTGCCCTTACGGTCCGGATACCATGCTTGGATGGGGGAGAGGAACTTGGGGTTGATGCCCAGGTTCCAGGCGAGGTCCCTGCCCACGACCGCCAGATTCACATCCTCCCGCTTCAGCTGCAGGCCGGTTTCTTCGGCGTACACGTCATCCACCCCCTTGGCATTCACCACACTCTGGCGGCCTTCGTAGGAGATGAAGATTTTGTCGCTGATGACGGAGGAGATGCTGCCTGCCTCTGGGGCATCGTAGAGCCAGTCGAATGCCGGACCCTCCGGAACGAACACCTTGCCCTCCGCGGGCACAATCCGCAGGTCCGCCTCCACCGAGGACAGATTCTGCTCGATTATGCTGTTGAAGCCATTGAATACCGACAGCACCAGAATCAGTGCCGCGGTGCCCAGGGCCATGCCTGCCGCGCTTATCGCAGAGATAATGTTGATCACGTTATGTGATTTCCGTGCGAAAAGGTAACGGCCGGCTATGTAGAGGGGCAGTCTCACTTTTTGAGGAGTTCGTCTATGTGTTCCGCATAGTCGATGGAAGTGTCCAGATAGAACGCGAGCTCAGGCACGATGCGCAATTGCTTGCCCACCTTGCGGCCGAGTTCTCCGCGCAGGGCGCGGTTCTGGTCCTGAAGAGAGAACATCACCGCCGCCTGTTTGTCGGAGGGGAAAATGCTGACATAGACCTTGGCTACGGAAAGATCCGGGCTGATGCGCACTTCGCTCACGGTCACCATGGCACCGCCGAACGCGGCCATGCCTTTGCCTCGGATGATTTCCGCCAGATCCTTCTGGATTTCGCGGGCAACCTTGAGTTGCCTGGTGGAGGGAGCCTTTTCCATATTACTTGACGATGATGATATAGTAGTCTTTCTTTCCCTTCTGGGCGAGGATGTATTTGCCGTCGATGATATCGGCCTCGGTGATCTGCCCGGCAGGGTCTGTGAACTTATCTTTGTTGATGCTGACGCCGTTGCCCTGGATCATCTTGCGCGCCTCTCCCTTGGACGGGAACACGGCGGTTTCGACTGCGAGGAAGTCCTGCACAGGGCAGGGAAGTTTTTCTTTGGAGATTTCGAAAGTGGGCACTCCGTCGAACACTGCAAGGAAGGTACGCTCGTCGAGTTTGCGCAGGTCTTCCGAGGTGCTCTTGCCGAAGAGCATCTGAGAGGCGGCAACAGCGTTGTCGTATTCCTTCTCTCCGTGCACCATGATGGTAACTTCCTTTGCCAGAAGCTTTTGCAGAGTCCTGCGCCCGGGATCTGCGCGGTGCTCCTCGATAGCTGCCTCGATCACAGGGCGCTCCAGCATTGTGAAGATCTTGATGTAGCGCTCGGCATCCTCGTCGCTGACGTTCAGCCAGAACTGATAGAACTGGTAAGGAGTGGTGCGCTCGGGATCGAGCCAGATGTTACCCTTCTCGGTCTTGCCGAACTTGCCGCCGTCGGATTTGGTGATGAGGGGGCAGGTGAGGGCGTATGCATCCTTTCCGAGCACCTTACGGATGAGTTCGGTGCCGGTGGTGATGTTGCCCCACTGGTCGGCGCCGCCAAGCTGCAGGCGCACGTCGTTATGCTGGAAGAGATAGAGGAAATCGTAGCCCTGGAGCAGCTGGTAGGTGAATTCGGTGAAGGACATGCCCTCGCTGGAGTCGCGGCTGAGACGCTTCTTCACGGAATCCTTGCTCATCATGTAGTTGACGGTGATGAGTTTGCCGATATCCCTGGTGAAGTTGATGAAGGTGTAGTCTTTCATCCAGTCGTAGTTGTTCACCAGTTCAGCCTTGTTGGGGGCGTCGGATTCGAAATCCAGGAACTTGCCCAACTGGGCCTTGATGCAAGCCACATTGTGTGCCAGGGTGGCCTCGTCCAGCAGGTTGCGTTCGGCGCTCTTCATAGAAGGATCGCCAATCATTCCGGTGGCACCTCCCACGAGTGCGAACGGCTTGTTGCCGCAGGCCTGGAAGTGCTTGAGTATCATTATGCTGACCAGGTGCCCGATGTGCAGGGAATCCCCTGTAGGGTCGATTCCTACATAGGCGGACATGGGGCCTTTGGCAAGTTCTTCTTCAGTTCCGGGAGTGATGTCATGAATCATTCCCCTCCATTTCAGTTCTTCTACAAAATTCTTCATCGAATGATTATCTAATAACTTACAAATTTGGGCAATTATTGCTAAATTTGCAACTGCGAAAATACATAATATACCAGATATGAGAAAGAACATTGTTGCAGGGAACTGGAAAATGAACACCACCGTTCCCGAGGGCGTACAGCTCGCAAAAGAAGTAGTTGAAAAATCCAAAGAAGTTCCCGCTGAGGTAGGTCTCATTGTGGCCACCCCCTTCACCCACCTCTGCCCTGTGGCGGAAGTGCTCAAGGGCACCCGTGTTGAGCTTTCTGCACAGAACTGCGCCGACAAGGAAAAGGGCGCCTACACCGGAGAGGTCTCCGTTGGCATGCTCGTTTCCACCGGTGCCAAGTGGACCATCCTCGGCCATTCCGAGCGTCGTCAGTACTATGGCGAGAACGATTCCAAGCTTGTGGATAAGGTGCAGCTTGCCCTTGCCGCTGGCCTGAAGGTCATCCTCTGCGTCGGTGAGAACCTCGACGAGCGTGAGGCCGGCAAGCATTTCGATGTTGTCAAGACTCAGACCGAGAACGTGCTTTATCACTTCACCGCTGAGGATATGAAGAATATCGTGGTTGCTTACGAGCCCGTCTGGGCTATCGGTACCGGCAAGACCGCTACCGCAGAGCAGGCACAGGAGATTCACGCATGTATCCGCAAGGTCCTGGCCGCCAAGTTCGGTGCTCAGGTTGCAGACGACACCACCATCCTCTACGGTGGCAGCTGCAAGCCTTCAAATGCAAAGGAACTCTTCGCCCAGCCTGATATCGACGGTGGACTTATCGGCGGAGCAGCGCTCAAGGCCGACGACTTTATCGGAATTGCAATGTCGTTCTAAATCTCCACTACGGCATCCGCGTATTTCGCTGCGGCTTGCCGGTGAGAGATAAACAGAATGGTTTTAACCCCGTGATAGCTGTTGCAGATATTCTGCAGCAGCTTTTCTTCTGTCTCCGCGTCCAGGGAGGAGGTGGATTCATCCATCACCATAACTCCACCGGGGCGCAGCAGGGCCCTGGCGATGGCTATCCTCTGTGCCTGGCCCTCGCTCAGGCCGCTTCCTACCTAACCGCAGGGCGTATCCAGCCCCTTGGGAAGAGAGAAGACGAACTGCGCCATCGCAGTGTCCAGAGCGGTGCGGATATCCTCCTCGCTGGCCATCGGTGCAGCCAGTTGAAGGTTGGAGCGGATGGTGCCGCTAAGCAGCGAGTTCCCCTGGGGGATGTACATGAAGTTGCTGCGGAGGGCGGATCCTGCCGGATGCCCGCCTACGGTGATGCTGCCGGCCTGGGGCTTCAGAAGGCCCAGTATCAGGCGGATGAGAGTGCTCTTGCCGGCGCCCGTCTGCCCGGAAATCACGGTGAATGTGCCGGCAGGGAAGGTGCAGGAGAAATCCTTCAGCACCAACGCATCCCCATCCGGATATGCATAATCTATGTGGGAAACTTCGATTGCGGGAGCACCCTTCAGAGTGATGGCCTTGGCGGAAGGCTCCTCTTCGAGTTCTTCGAGTTCGATGATGCGCTCTACCGAGGTCAGGGCCTGGATGAAGGCAGGAACCTGGCGGCCGAATTCGGCGATGGGCCGCTGCACCTGGCCGACCAGCTGCAGGAATGCGGTCATCATACCGTATGTCACCGTGCCGTGGAGTATGCCGAAGATTCCCCAGAGGAATGCGGAGGCGTGGCCTGCCTGGAATCCCAGGAACATCAGTCCGCGCGCTACTGCATTGTAATTCAGGCGCTTGCGGGTGTTGTCTTCGATGTCTTTCTGCAGCCATCCGAACTTCTCCAGCACCCTTTCCACGTTGGTGAGGGTGAGCACCAGAACCCTGTGCTGCAGGCTCTCCTGCATGTGCTGCTGGAGCTCGCTTTCGCGGGTGCGGATCTTGGCCATCAGCTTGCGCAGCTGGCGGAAGAAGAGTTTGGATCCGAATACCGCCGAGAACATCAGAATCAGGAGCACCCAGAGCAGGTTCGGGGCGAGCATCATCAGGTAGGCGGATGCCGCCAGCAACTGCAATAGGGTAACGACCAGCCCGGGCAGACGGCAGATCAGCAGGTCCGCCACCACGCGGATATCCTCTTCCAGACGGTTGGTGGTGTCGCCGGAAAGGAAGCGCTCGCGGCCGTCCCAGCGGCTCTTCATGACATGGGCGAAGGTGCTGATACGCAGCTCGTTGCGAGCCTTGACCTCGCAGAAACTCTCCCACCAGTTGGCCACAATGATGGTGGCTATCTGCACGGCGAGGATGCCGATGAACAGGTATATCCCGTTCCAGATGGATTCGTCGCATACACCGGTGGCTATATCCACCAGATGCTTGCTGGCCCAGACGAAGGCCAGCGACGCGCCAATCCTCACCATCCCGATGAGGATGATCACAAGCATCCGCCACCTCACCGGCACGGACATCTTGCGCAGGGCGCGCATGCAGGTTTTGAAATCCTTCATTATTCTACCACGCCCTCGGCGATCCAGGTGTTCAGGAGCTTATCCACATCGGGGCCGGCTACTTCGGCGGTCACTTCGTAATTGTCCAGGAGGAGTTTTACCAGATCCTCTTTAGTGAACTCTTTCCCTTCCACCTCTTTCCAAAGGAATGCGGCGGTCTCGTTGAGGGAGAGGAGTTTGTTGAAATTGACCTGCGCCAGGCCTTCGCCTACGACGACATGCTCGCCGCAAATGGTGCGAAGGATAAATCCGTCTTTGATCTTCATATTGCTATTCTTCTGTAAATTGCTAATATATAACGCCTAAGCGGCTTGAGCGTGCGCCACCATTTTCCGTTCCCCGGGGTGACTTTCCGCTTGCCTTTGATAATTGCGGTAACCGTGCCCAGCACATCCGAGGTGCTGCATCTCTCGGTGCCGGCGATGTTGCCATCTCCCATCAAGGTGAGACTGTCTCCGTCCTTGCAGATAATCCGGTGCAGCACATAACGCGGGCCTTCCAGCCTCACCAACACTATATCTCCGACCTCTACCGAAGGCATCTTGCGGAGGATGACGCTGTCCTTGCCGCCCTTGATGAATGGCAGCATGCTGCTTCCGAGGGGGGTGAAGTTGACTTCGCGTCCCTCTTCCATCAGCTTGGCGGCATCTTCCAGCAGCACCTGATTCGCAACGACTCTCTTATCCATTTGCAACAGCTTTATTGCATACCAGCGCCGCCTCGTTGTCCGGCAAGCAGTCTAAAACATAGCAAGGAACCGTAGCGGCCAGGCCTTCCAGCGTCTTGTGCCATCCTTCCGCAAGCTTCTGGAACGGGCGGAAAGAGGATGCCGACGACATCAGGGTGGCGTAGGCCTGAATGGCTCCGAGGCGCTCTATCTTGTTGAAAGGAGCTTGCTTGATGCGCACTATCGCGCCCACGGGCACGTCCTTGGCCTTGTAGCAAGGGGTCTTGCCGCTCCACGGCGATCCGAACACCCGCGCGCTGCCGTCCGGCATCAGGCGGAGTATGGGGTTATCATCGTTCAGAAGTTCAGTGCCGGGGATGTTCTTTATCCAGAGTTTGCTGTGGGTGCTCTTTCCGGTGCCGCTTTTGCCCAGGAACATATAACCTTTGCCGGAGTTCATCACCACGGATGAGTGCATCTCCAGCGTTCCGAGACATGCCGTAGAGAAGGCATACATCAGCATCAGGGTATTGTTCATGGCGAAATTGTTGTCCTTGGGGTTCAGGAATTGCAGTTCCGCCTTGGTGAAATCCTGATTGATATGAGTAATGGATGCCTCCGGCATATTGGGAAGGGGGCGGACTCTGACAATCCATCCGTCTTCCGCCTTGAGAAGGGAGATCTCCGGGAAACCGGGGCCGTCGTCGCTGCGGAAGATAAGCTCTGCGTTCGGATAATCCAGGGCCTCCACGACTGTCAGATCGAAAATATGCTCTTCCTGAGTGGCGCTGCAGAGGAAAGGCGTCAGGTTGGACATCGATTCCAGCACGGTCTCGCCTTCGGGCACTTCTATGCCGAAGACGAATCCTGCCACTTTGTATGTAGTAATCTTGCTCATTCTCTTGATTTTACTCCAAAATCTGCACCACGACGGCGATGCGGCTGGCGGCCGACCATAACCATACCTTTGCACCCTCTATCTTCAACACCGAGAAGTCGGTCTTCTTGCTGTGCAGATCGTCACCTGTGGTCCATGTAATCGTGCCTCCGACCACCTGAGACTCTCCGGCAGGCATCTCGTCGAAACGCACTATGTAGAAGTCTGACATATTGTCGGTGTGGACGCGGAATTCACATTGTTCGCGGTTGAACGCCAGCTGGCAAGTGAGAGGATCGTAGCGGAAGGTGGTATAGCCCTTGATCTCCATGCGCAGGGTTTCATCTTCCTGGAAGCCTTCAGACACGTCCACCCTCCTGCATCCCATGAGGGCTGCAAGGGCAACGAAGAATATGAAGGCTGCCTTTCTCATTTTACAGTTATCTCCTTTATTATTATATCTTTACTGCCGTCGGCGTTGTGGATTTCCGCACAAAGGGTGCCGCTCCCGGGGATGGCCCAGAGCCCGTCGGTGCCGGGGCTGATGCTCCGCCCGTTGAAGCTCCAGGAGATCTCTTCGTTGACGCTGTTATATACTACCAGAGGGATGGAAGTGCCGTTGCGGAAGCTGCCGTCCCAGTTTCTGGTCACATCTCCAAAATAGATGAAACGGAAGATGCCGTTACGGTAGATCCTGGTCGTGAAGCTGCCGCTGGCGGAGAAGGCAGAACCGTCGGCATAATATACGCTGGCGGTGTAGTTGTAGGTCGTGCGGGGGGTCAGCCCCTTTACGGTGAAGCTGTATCTTCCGCCTCCGGAATCGATGGCATCCTCCCGCCCCAGAAGCTTTTCTCTGGATGACCATTCGAACTTGCAGCTGTCCACGGGCCCAAGTTCTCCGGCGATGTTCCAGGTGATGATCGCGCTGCTCTGGAAGACGGATACCTTGTCTATGCTCACCGGTTCCAGCGCCCTGAACTGTATGTTGCCGCCTGCCACGTTGCGGATGTCGGTGATCGCCATCTTTCCAGGGCTGAAAACCGTCCGCCCTTCCTTGGGCCAGAATATGGCGGAGCTGTCCAGCGTGTCCACTTTCGCGGGGATGATCTGGGCGCAGGGATACTCCGGATTACAGTTCACCTGGTTGAGCTTCCATCTCTCCAGGGCGCTGAGAGTGCGTTGGAAATAGGTTGAATAACCGGCGTCGGCATCGGACTTATCGATCTGATAAATCAGCATGCCCTGCCCTCCGATGAAGGCATCATTCCCTTCGGAACTCCGGTTCTCCAGCAGGAAATATCTATTTTCCACTGCGGAGGGGAGTTTAAAGTACTGCCCTCTGAGGTGGATGGGCTCGAGGCTGAATACGCCGCCGGAGTCCAGCACCTCGCAGATGCCGATGCCCAGCATCTCCCTTTCGATGGCATTCAGGTTCGGGGGAGTGTTGCCACCGTCGTTTTCCAGGCCGTTATCCATGACGCTGGTTCTGCCCAGGCCGGGGAAGATGCCTCCGCTGGCCTCCTCGTCGGTATCGTACATATCCTTCAGGCCCAGAACGTGCCCGAACTCATGCGCCAGAAGGCCGATGCCGGTGGGGGTTCCATCCGCCTTGAGTTCTCCTGCCATTGCGAAAGCTTTCAGCCTGGTCTTGAGGGAGAATGGAATGTCTTTATCTTCCAGCTCGATGTACTGCGGCCAGAACTGCTTGTCGCCGCCGCCGTAAGACTCAGGGATGCCGGGGGTCAGGAAAATGATATCGTTCACGTAGCCGTCATCGTCGTTGTCGTAGACGGCGAAGTCGATTCTGTCGTAGAGGGAGCGGTACACGGTGAGCGCCATCCTGTAGGCCAGGGCGTCCCTGCTATAGGATGTGTTGGCGCCGAAAGTGGAGGAAGTGCCGTTGATCTTGAAGGGGGGCAGCACGTCGAAAGAAAACCTGACGCTGTCCGGGAATTGCGCGTTGAAGTATGCCGAGAGCTGTTGTGCGAGACTGTCCAGAGATTCGGTAGATTGGCTTATCTGGATGTCGGTGAAGTCGATGGGGATGATTACCGCTCTGTGTGCTTTCTGCGCATATGCATGCTGCCAGGACAGGCCTAGCAGGAGCATGGCGAGGATTATTATCAGCACACGTTTCATCGCCATAAAGTTAATAATAAAGTAGTATAAAAGCAAAGGGCCGCCAGCCTCACGGCCCTCGACCCTTAGACGTGTACTAAAACCTAAACCTGCAATATAGATGCAGCTGGTTTTAGGAACGTTGCATGTTTTTTTTCAAAAACTGTAAATTATTTCTTTGCTTCAGCAACGGACACTGCGCGGAACTCCTTGATGTCCTTCATGAGAGCAAGAGCGGCCTTGCGTGCACGTGCACCAGCTGCCTTGTTGCCCTTAACGAGCTGAGCTTCAGCGTTCACCTGGAAATCAGCGATTTCAGCATTGATTTTTTCAACAAGCTTTTTCATTTCTTTGAAATTTAATGGTTTATAAAATAGTACTGTTACGTAGTCTTAGTTTGCGATTGGCAAGATAATCAATTAGTTAAAGAATTGCAAAGTTTTTTTTAAAAAAATGCGGTTTTTCAGCCTTTTTTGGTGTTTAAAGCGTTCATTGCGCGGTCTGCACCGGCCAAAACCCAATCCTTTATGCCCTGAATGACTTTTTCGCAAAGTTCGGGCATCTGCTTTGTTTCTTCTTCTGAAAGCTCTCCAAGCACATAGTCTATCTGCGCCCCTTCCGGGAAATCATGACCCACGCCCATGCGGATTCGGGTATAGTCCCTGGTTTCTATCGTCTCTTCGATATTCTTGAGCCCGTTGTGGCCTCCGTCGCTTCCGCTCTTTCTCATGCGGAGTGTGCCGAAGGGGAGGTTGATGTCGTCGCAGATCACCAGCAGGTGCTCCGTCGTGACGGGGAGCTTGCTCAGCCAGTAGCGGACGGCATTGCCGCTCAGGTTCATGTAGGTGGAAGGTTTGAGGAGATAGATGTTGCGCCCTTTGAGGCTGATTACTGCCACATCTCCGTAACGATGCGTCTCAAAACTGACATTGGATGCGTGTGCCCACGCATCCAATACCATAAAACCCATATTGTGGCGGGTTCCGGCGTATTCCGGGCCGATATTGCCCAGACCTGCTACCAGATAGCTCTCGCCTGCCATAATGGGGAAATTTTTTACTCGGCCTCAGCAGCTGCTGCGGTGGTGTCCACGTTGCGGGTGGTCTTCACGAAGCAGAGGATGGCGTCTTTGTCGGTGAGGACAGAAACCTTCTCGATCTTCACGTCACCGGCCTTGATCTTCTTGTCGAGATCGAGCTTGGTGATATCGATGGTGATATCGTCCGGGAGGTTCTCCATGGTAGCGCTGATGCGCAGGCTCCTTGCGCCGGGAACGAACTTACCACCCTTCTGCACACCGATTGCGTGTCCCTCGAACTTGATGGGAACGTTGATGGCGATGGGCTTCTTCTCGTCGACTGCGAGGAAGTCGATGTGGAGGCAGTTGTCCTTTACGGGATGGAACTGGAGCTCGTGGAGAATCACGGAGTAGTTGGTCTTGCCATCAAGGGTAAGATCTACAATGTGAGAGTAGGGAGTGTTGAGGAGGCCCTTCAGGTCTTTTTCATTGACGGTGAAGAGAACGTTCTCGATACCATTTCCATACAGATTGCAAGGAACGAGGCCCTGCTTGCGGAATGCCTTGATGACGGCTTTGTTGCCAACCTCACGGGTCTGGCCGTTAAGTGCGAAATGCTTCATTTCTGTTTTTTTAAAATGTGTTACTCAATCCGGGAAACTGGGCCCGGATCCCATTGCACCAAAGCCCCTTAGGGGTTTTATGAAATGCGGGCGCAAATATAGATATTTTTGATTATTCTGCCAAATTTGTGGCTTTATTCCACGCAAGTGTCTTGTAAAAATCATCCGCTTCGGCATCTCCCACCGATGGAAGATACATACTGAGGCCGCTGTAGCGGGCAATCTCAAGCCCCAGGAAATATGGAGTGGCAGCCTTGTAGGTGACGCATCCATTGAGAGCGTTGTCCAGTTCCGCCAGATCCTCGCCGGAGGCCATAGCCTTCGCAACGATGTCTCTGAGATCGAAGAACCAGTGATGGTCGGAGCGATAATAACGTTGCACTCCACTGGAGGAAGTGAGGCCGGCGATGGCGCCACGGTAGGTGCTGAACAGACGTTTGCAGACTGCTGCCAGGGCATCCAGACCGTCGGTCTTCACCACGCTGATGGTGGCTGAACGCTGATCACCGGTGCGGTTGTCGTAGTAGTCGTAATACCTCTTGCAGAACGCCTCGATGTCGGGAGTGTCCTTGATGAGGGAACTGATGTCCGTGTAATCGAAGCCGAAGGTCAGCACCTCGGTGGGGGAGAAGGCTACCTTATCCGCCACATCCTTGAACTCATAGGCAACTTCTATCCCACCCATCAGACACGCATCGAAAAGGAGGTAGTCCAGATGAATGGGGATGGCCGCCGCCATGCTCTGAATGCTTAACTCCCGGGAAACCTTCTGCCCGTTGAGAACTTCTACTTCCGCTCCGAATGTCTTTACCCGGGGCTCGCCCTCTGCCTCGTTGTAGCGGTAGAGCGGCAGCCCGGCGTTGCGCTTTTTGCCGGAGAACTGAATGACGCTGCTGCTACTGTACTTGCCAGCAGGAAGCCATCCGGTGCCGTGCGAAGACACTACCAGGCCATAGCGTGCGTTGGGATACAGCTGATGCACCTTTTCCAATACCTCCTGAATCACGTCAGGGTCGGTGGCGAAACGGGTTCTGTCTATCGTGTAGAGGGTGTCGGTTTCTACTTTGCCGAAGTCCTTGGTGATCCTCACCAGATGAGATTCGGTGAGGTCGGTGAAGTTTGTGTCGGATGTGGAGAAGTGGGTGAATGTGAGCAGTTTGTGCTTGGAATTCTTGTAGGGGATGGCTCCGTCCTTGAGAATGTCCAAGTTGTTCTTGATGTCGCTGGCGAGGTTGTTGAACCCTGCACCATAAAAGACCATGACGAACTCTTCCTGAGGATAGGCACTCCGGTCGGGCTCTTTCATACATCCGCAAAACAGCGTTATGATTGCGGCAAGAAGTATGGTCGTTTTTATGCGCATAGCTTACAAATATACGCTTTTTTATTAAATTTGCCTTGATATGGCTGGTTCAGAAGAAGGATTGCTCAAGTTCTACCGCTATTATCTGCGGGTAGAAAGGAAGATGTCGCCGAACACGGTGTCGTCTTACTGCGCCGATGTCGCGTCTTTTCTGGCGGATCTTGGCGGGGACGTGGCTTCCGTGATGATGAAGGACCTTCGTGCCGTGGACAGCGACGGGGTGGCCGCGTATCTCTCGAGCCGGGCCGATGGCGTTTCCAAGCGTAGTCAGGCGCGCACTTTGAGTTCCCTTCGGTCCTTTTTCGACTGGTTGATCCTGGAAGGGGAGCGGGCAGATAATCCCTGCGATGCGGTGGATCATCCGAAGTTGGGGAAGTATCTGCCGGAAGTACTTTCTGTTGAGGAAGTTACGTCCATTATCGAAGGGGTGGATACCCGCACCTGGAACGGCGTCCGGGACCGCGCGATACTGGAGATTCTGTACGGCTGCGGGCTACGAGTTTCGGAGCTTTGCGAACTGCGGATTTCGAATGTCTATACCAGCGAGAACTTCGTGCGGATAATCGGAAAGGGGAATAAAGAGCGGCTGGTGCCTATGGGGGGCGCCGCCGTGGATGCTTTTCTGGAATGGCTGGCTATGCGGCCCGAGCCTGCTGCTCCGGCTTTCGACGACTATGCTTTCCTGAATCGTTTCGGAAAGCCGTTGAGCAGGGTGTCAGTGTTCAATATGGTGAAGTCCGCGGCGATGCATGCCGGGGTGAACAAGGAAATCTCTCCTCATACCTTCCGCCACAGTTTTGCCACTCATTTGATTGAAAACGGCGCAGATCTGCGCGTAGTTCAGGAAATGCTGGGTCACGAGAGCATCCTCACCACAGAAATCTATACTCACATCGACTCCGCCACCTGGCAGAAAGCCATTCTGGAGCATCATCCGCGGGGGTGATGCCCGGAGGCCTCGTTCAGGGGCGCTGCCCCTAATGTACCCCGGTTTTCGCGGATGATGCGAGGGGGAATGAAAAAGGTAGGGCCGTGGCGGTCAACTAACTGTATTTCAGCCATTTAACCACAAGCCTCCCCTCTTGTTTTCCAGGGGAGGCTTATATTTAATATGCTGATTATCAGCGCTATATCTGCCATGCGCTATTTCAGCCGGCAACGGCGGAGAGCCGCATTATTGCTTTATTCTTCGGCTAGAGCCTTGTTGAAGCACTCGCGGCAGAGGGGCTCGTAGATATCCTTTTCGCCGAGCACGACCAGTTTGCGGCTCTTGCTCAGGCGGTGTGAATGGTTGGCGAGGCCGCCGCATTTCACGCAGATGGCGTGCACTTTCTGCACATCTTCGGCTATGGCCATGAGGGCCGGGATGGGGCCGAAGGGTTTTCCAAGATAATCGGTATCGAGGCCCGCCGCGATCACGCGGATGCCGCGGTTAGCCAGTGCCTGGCAGACCGCGGCCAGGTTTTCTCCGAAAAACTGGGCCTCGTCTATGCCGACGACCTGCACCTCCGGACCAACCTTGAGCATCTCTGCCGCATCCTTGATGGGCTTGCTGGTAATGCTGTGGGAATCGTGGGAAACCACCTCCACATCGGAATAGCGGTTATCTACCGAAGGTTTGAAGATTGCAATGACCTGATTGGC
Source organism: Bacteroidales bacterium (assembly GCA_017962925.1). Taxonomy (GTDB): domain Bacteria; phylum Bacteroidota; class Bacteroidia; order Bacteroidales; family UBA932; genus Cryptobacteroides. Next base: position 9,880 of record JAGCUK010000029.1, on the reverse strand, counting down.
GAACTGGGCTCTGCGGAGCCTGCGGATAAGTTCCTCCGTTTTTCCCGAGAACATGGAGCCGCATACAACTTCGATGCAGCCGCTCTTTTTGGTATTGTTTTCTGCGTACATTTTGGTTAAATTTGTCGTCGACTTGTTGTGCAAAGATAGCAATAAGTCCTGTTTTATGAAAGGAAAACTTTACATTGTGCCTACCCCGGTGGGAAACCTGGAAGATATGAGCTTCCGGGCAGTGGAGATTTTGAAAGAGGCGGACCTGATTTTGGCCGAGGACACCCGCACGAGTTCAGTTCTCCTGGATCATTACGGAATCCACCGTCCACTGCAGTCGCATCACAAATTCAACGAGCATCAGACGACCGGCCGCATCAAGGAAATCATCGCTTCCGGCAAGAATGTGGCTTTGATCAGCGATGCCGGCACCCCCGGTATCTCCGATCCCGGATTCCTCCTGGCCCGAACCTGTGCTTCGGAAGGCATTGAGGTTCAGACACTCCCTGGCGCCACTGCCTGCATCCCGGCCATCGTATCTTCCGGTCTGCCCTGCGACAGATTCTGCTTCGAGGGATTCCTCCCCCAGAAAAAGGGCCGCCAGACCCTGCTGCAGTCCCTGGCTTCCGAGCCTCGGACCATGGTCTTTTATGAATCCCCGCGCCGTCTGGTCAAGACGCTGGAGCAATTTGCCGAAGTCTTCGGCCCTGAACGCCCCTGCAGCGTCGCCCGCGAAATCTCCAAAGTTCACGAGGAGCATGTCCGCGGCACGCTGATAGAGGTGCTCGAGCATTTCCGCGCTTCTGAGCCTAAGGGCGAAATAGTCATCGTCGTGGGCGGGGCCGTCATCGAAAAAGGAGAGCACAAGAATAAATATAAGGAGTAGGAGGGTTGTGGCATGAAGGCTTCTTTCAAAACGGGGGCAATCGCCCTCGCTTTTCTCGTCCTTGGTTTCGAGTTGGCGTTGTTCGTGCACCGCGCCGCTGTCGATCGTATTGTTGCCAACCGCGACCGGCCGGATACGGTGTTTGTTTACTCTTCGGCGCGAGGGGATGTACCCTCACCGACCGTCTCGCCTGTCACACCCGCAAGCCCACCCACGCTCAACCCCACCGCTGACGCGGTCCCCCCTCTAAGCCGAGGGTGGCGCGGGTCATCCGGCCAGTCGCACTTGGCCGGGGAGGGAGATCAGATAGTCGTCGGAAGGAAGGGCAGCCATGGGGCGGCGGCGAGGGCGATGTATGAGAAGGCGCCGCAGAGGCGGGTGGAGAGTTTCCGCTTCAATCCGAATACCGTCACTCTGGAGGAGTTGGTGAGGCTGGGGTTCAGCGAGAAGCAGGCGCAGTCGATAATCAACTATCGCGAGAAGGGCGGCCGCTTCCGGCGGAAGAGCGATTTTGCCAAGAGTTTCGTGGTGGCGGATTCGGTGTTCAAGCGTCTGGCGCCGTTCATCGACATCCCCAAGATCGATATCAATAAAGCAGATTCCGCGGCTTTCGACAGCCTTCCTGGAATCGGTGGCTGGTTCGCGCACAAGATGGTAGAGTACCGGGAGCAGCTCCGGGGCTACAGTTGCCCGGAACAACTGATGGAGATCTGGCATTTCGACCAGGAGAAATATGACGGGCTGAAGGACCTTATAACGTGCTCACCTTCAGAGTCTTATCCCTTCTGGTCCGGCAGCGTGGAGGATATCCGCAACCACCCCCACATCCGTAATTGGCAGACTGCCCGGGACATCGTTTTCTATCGTGATCACAATCCGCCGGAAAAACTGACTGTCGATGGCTTACGGCAGGCTGGAATAATCACCGAGGAACAAACAGAACGTCTCCGCCGTTGCCGGCTGAAATAGCGCATGGCAGATATAGCGCTGATAATCAGCATATTAAATATAAGCCTCCTCTGGAAAACAAGAGGGGAGGCTTGTGGTTAAATGGTTGAAATTCAGTTGGTTGGCCGCCACGGCCCAGAAGTGCTACGAAATGCCACGGCTCTACTTTTTCCATCGGAAGTACTTCCTGATCTGCCAGTCCTGAGCCGAGGTTTCATAAAATAGCCGACGCGCCAGATCTTCCTGATCGGCGGGAGACAAATGAAAAATGTCTTTGACATTCTTCAGGCCAAACTCTTTAAGAAGTGTTGAGGATATAGCTGTATAGACTTTATGGCTTCCGCGTTCGAAGACTTCGTCGATGTCGTACTCGCTTCCCTGATTGGAAGCGAAGGCAAGACACATTTTATCGTAACTGCCATAGTAGGAAATCAGCCTGTCATAATCGATGCAGTTGTATTTTGAGATTATGTAGTCTGTCAACTGGTTCTTTTCCTTGTTTTCCAGATCACGAAACAGTCTTTCAAGAATAACATAAGTCAACGGTTTATCCTGTTTTCGAAAACAATCGACTTCTTTCAATGCCCGTCGCAATGGCCTGGAAGCCTTACTCAATACGATTTTCTCAGAAAACGGATGGTCGGAAACGGCATATGCCAGAAATGTCCATCGATAATCTTGTGATCTTTTGCAAAGACCCTTTTCACCGGGATTATTGTAAAGATATGAACACGCTGTCCGTATACTCTTGTCGCCGGTTTTTAGAGCACACCCGAAACCGGGATTGAAAACCGCCCCGGAATGCCCAATGGTCTGATTGAAAAGATTTGCATATTGTCTTGTATAGTCACCTATGAAACCAGAAACACCCTTACGTGATTCTTCTTCAAATAAGCCATGCAGATGGTCGAACATAGGACAGGTTCCTAAAACGGTAACCCGGTGTTTCCTCGCCGAAACACAGAATACCGTAAAGTAGACAAGGAAGTCGGATACCGTATAGAATAAAAGACTTCCTTCAGGGGTATTTTGATAGATATGGAGCACCTTGCGGTCTCCTGCAGGGTTCTTCATGGAAAATGGTGATGGCGGCTAAAGGCCTGGCCATCAATGTCTTAGCTATAAACCTCCCCCGGAAAACAAGAGGGGAGGCTGTGGGTTAAATGGTTGAAATTCAGTTGGTTGGCCGCCATGGCCAGCAGCTCACGCAGCGCAAAGCTGCGAAGCGCCACAATCTGCCACGGCCCGGAAGCTACCTGTACTTCTCGCTCTGCTCGGCGATCAAAGCGTCCAGCACACCGGGCTCGAAGTAGTTGATCTTCATTGCCCGCTTCACCTCGGCAAGAGTCTGAGCTGCAACCTCGCGGGCTGCTTCGGAGCCCTTGCGAAGGATCTCATAGACATAAGGAATATCCTTCTCGAACTTGGCGCGGCGTTCGCGGATAGGCGCGAGCGTATCCTCCAGAACCTCATATAGGAAGTTCTTGCACATCACATCCCCAAGACCGCCAGCGCGGTACTGCGCCTTCATCTCATCCAGCGAAGCAAATGAGAACGAAACCTTCTTGCCCACGAAGCAGGAAGCAAACTTCTCGAAGTGCTCGGGCTTGCAGAAAGCATCCAGATAGGTGAACACCGTATTGCCTTCCACCTTGCCGGGATCGCTCACCTGCAGGTGGCCGGGATCCGTGTACATGCCGCGGATCTTCTCGCGCACGGTCTCGGAAGTATCGCTCAGATAGATGCAGTTCCCCAGCGACTTGCTCATCTTGGCCTTGCCGTCGGTCCCGGGAAGACGCATGCAGGCATCTCCCTCAGGCAGCAGGGCAGAAGGCTCCACGAGCACGGGAGCATAGGTGGCATTGAACCTGCGCACGATTTCGCGGGTCTGCTCGATCATGGGAAGCTGATCGTCCCCGACGGGAACGGTCGTCGCCTTGAAAGCAGTGATGTCCGCAGCCTGGCTGATGGGATAGCAGAAGAACCCGACCGGAATTCCGGCCTTGTTGTCCGCCGCTTCATCGTCATTAAAACCACGCAGCTGAATCTCCTGCTTCACCGTAGGATTGCGCTGCAGACGCTGCACAGTCACCAGGTTATTATAGAAGAAAGTAAGCTCGGTTAGCTCGCTGATCTGGCTCTGGATAAACAGATTGCTCTTCTCGGGATCCAGGCCTGCCGAAAGATAGTCCAGAGCCACCTCGATAATGTTCTGACGCACCTTCTCGGGATTGTCGGCATTATCTGTGAGCGCCTGGGCATCGGCGATCATAATAAATATCTTATCGTATTCCCCGCTGTTCTGGAGCTCGACGCGCCTGCGCAGCGACCCTACGTAATGTCCGATATGGAGCCGCCCCGTGGGGCGGTCTCCGGTCAAAATGATTTTACCTCCTGCCATCAGTCCTTAACCGCTTTAAGAGCCTCACGAATCTTTGCCTCGATTTCGTCTGCGAGTTCGGTGTTGTCTTTAAGAAGCTGCTTGACTGCCTCGCGGCCCTGGGCAAGCTTCTCGCCATTGTAGCTGAACCATGATCCGGACTTCTGGATAACGTCGAACTCTACACCGAGGTCCACGAGCTCTCCGCTGTGGGAGATACCCTCGCCGAACACGATGTCGAACTCTGCCTTCTTGAAAGGCGGAGCCATCTTGTTCTTGACCACCTTCACGCGGGTGCGGTTGCCGAGCGCGTCTTCACCTTCCTTGATCTGGGTGGTGCGGCGCACGTCGATACGCACGGATGCATAGAATTTGAGGGCGTTGCCGCCGGTAGTGGTCTCCGGATTGCCGAACATGATGCCGATCTTCTCGCGAAGCTGGTTGATGAAGATGCAGCAGGTGTTGGTTTTGGAAATGTTTGCGGTCAGCTTGCGGAGCGCCTGGCTCATCAGGCGGGCCTGCAGGCCGACTTTGTTGTCGCCCATTTCACCTTCGATCTCAGCCTTGGGGGTGAGGGCAGCCACCGAGTCGATAACTACGATGTCCACAGCTCCTGAGCGGATGAGATTGTCTGCGATTTCAAGGGCTTGCTCGCCGTTGTCCGGCTGAGAGATGAGCAAGGTCTCGAGGTTTACTCCGAGAGCCTTTGCATAAGTGCGGTCGAATGCGTGTTCCGCATCGATCATTGCGGCTATGCCGCCCGACTTCTGGGCCTGCGCGATGGCATGGATGGCCAGCGTGGTCTTACCGCTGGATTCCGGCCCATAGATTTCGATGATTCTTCCGCGAGGATATCCTCCGATGCCGAGGGCATGGTCGAGGGCGACGCTGCCGCTGGGAATCACCTGGGCGTCACTCCATTCTGGCTGGTCTCCCAACTTCATGATCGTGCCTTTCCCATAATCTTTCTCAATCTTGTCGATCGTGGCCTGCAATGCCTTCAGTTTGGCGGCATTGATCTCTGTGGCCTTTACTTCTGCTTCTTTAGCCATAATGAAATTTTTTAATAATTAAGGGGCTTATGCCCGAAGGCAAATATAGGCAAAAAATGCTTAACTTTGCCCTAGTATGGAAAAGTTACTTGGCAAAACTCCGCAAGAATTGGAATTGGTCGCGATGAACTGCGGCTTCAAGCCTTTTGTGGCCAAACAACTGGCCCATTGGCTCTACGTTTCGAAGGTCCGCTCCATCGACGAAATGACCAATATTTCCAAGAACGGAAGGGAGATGATAAAGCATCTCTATGCCCATGGAGCATCCGCTCCCATAGGGAAGGCGGAGAGCACCGACGGCACCGTAAAGTATCTTTTCCTGAACGAAGCGCCCCTTGGGGGCAGCCTCATCGAGACCTCTGCCATCGAATCCGTCATGATTCCGGATGGGGACAGGCGCACGCTCTGCGTTTCTTCCCAGGCGGGATGCGCCATGAATTGCAAGTTCTGCATGACCGGTCGGGGCGGATTCCACGGGCAGCTGATGGCCTCCGACATCCTCAATCAATTCATCTCCATCGAAGAGCCGGAGAAGCTTTCGAACGCGGTGTTCATGGGGATGGGGGAGCCCTTCAACAATTATGACCAGGTGGCCCGCGCTATCGAGGTGCTGACGGCGGACTGGGGATTCGCCTGGAGCCCCAAGCGAATCACCGTCTCCACCATCGGCGTCATCCCCGTGCTGAAGCGCTTCCTGGATGAGCAGAAGTGCCATCTTGCGGTCAGCCTCCACAATCCCTTCGGCGCCGAGCGGGTAGAGTTCATGCCGGTGGAGAAGGCCTGGCCCATCAAGGACGTGATCGCCCTCATCCGCCAGTACGACTGGAGCGGGCAGCGGAGGGTATCCTTCGAATATACGATGTTCTCGGGATGGAACGATAGCAAGCGCCATGCGGATGCTCTCATCCGCCTGCTGAAGGGGATGGAGTGCCGGGTGAACCTCATCCGCTTCCATAAGATCCCCGATTTCCCCTATGCGCCGTCCGCCCAGAACGTGATGGAAGCGTTCCGGGACCGCCTGAACTCCAACGGCATTACCTGCACCATCCGCGCTTCGAGGGGAGAGGATATAATGGCTGCCTGCGGGCTCCTGGCTGGGGAGGTGCATAAGACCGAAGTCAACTATCTTCATAACGAAGAAAACAGCCGCTACTATGACTAGACTCCGCTACATACTCGCACTGATAGCCATCTTCTGCACGCTCAGTGCGGGAGCTCAGCGCTCGTCCCGGCGTTATCCGGGCAGGCGTCAGGCTCAGACGGTGCGGCTCGCGGCCACCAGCAGGGATCCGGACGAGGATTCGCTGGTGTTCATCCGCATGCGCAAGAAGATGGAGGATATCCGCAGGAAGGAGAAGCGTCCTACCATCGCCCTGGTTCTCAGCGGCGGAGGTGCCAAGGGCGCGGCGCACGTCAGCATAATCCAGTATCTGGAAGAGAAGCAGATTCCGGTGGATATGGTGCTCGGCACCAGCATGGGCGGGCTCATCGGCGGCCTCTTCGCCCTCGGCTACACCGGCGATGAACTGGATACCCTTGTGCGGGGGATGGACTGGAGCAAGGCCCTCTCGGACAAGGTGGATCAGGACGTTGTATCCTACAATAAGAAGATGCGCCAGCAGCGCTATCTCGTCTCCTTGCCTTTCCATTATTCCAAGGAGGATTTCGCGGCGAAGGTGGAGGAGGGAGTGCTGGCTTCCGCCCGGCGCAAGGGTTTGAATCTGAGTGCCGATCAGGAGGAAGATCTGGTGTATGGCGCGGCCGCTACAACGAGCTTCAACAGCCTCCCCGCAGGTTATGCCTACGGGGTGAATGTGAACAATATAATCGCCTCTAAGACAGTGGGTTACCAGGATTCTCTGGATTTCGCCAGCCTGCCTATTCCGTTCTTCTGCGTGGCAACCGACGTGGTTTCCGGCAAGGCGAAATACTGGACTTCCGGCCCGCTTAACACTGCCATGCGATCCACTATGTCGATCCCGGTGATGTTCAATCCTGTTCGCTATAAGGACATGATTCTGATCGACGGCGGCACGCGCAATAACTATCCCACGGATATGGCGCGCGCGATGGGGGCGGATATAGTAATAGGTGTGGTGCTGGCGGATGCCGAACCGTCCTACGCGCAGATCAACAACATCATGGACCTGGTGATGCAGATCAGCGAGATGCTGGGGCACGAGGTCTATATGGGAAATGTGCGTCACGGGGATGTGACCATCCACCCGGATATGACAGGCTATACCATGCTCAGCTTCGACACGGAATCGGTGGACAGCATCCTCTTCAGAGGGCATCAGGCTGCACTGGACCAGGAGGCTGCGCTGGCGGAGGTCAAGAGGAAAGTGGGGTCTGCGTCTATCAAACTGCAGGCTCCCAAGGCGGTGGATATCACAAAGAATCCCATTAAAATCAATGAAATACGCTTCCGCGGAGTGGATGAGCAGGATGCCAAATTCCTGCGTCGCGAGGTCAAGATTCAGGACGGTGCGGAAGTGATGGCTCCGGAGATAGATGAGGCCGTGTGCCGACTGTTCTCGATGGATGCCTTCGAGTCGGTGAATTACACCGTTTCGAATGATGGAGACGGATATATTCTCAACTTCAACTGCAACAAGGGCCCGGTGCACCGGATCGGAGCGGCTGGCAGGGCAGATTCCGAGGAGCTGGTGGCTGCGATGCTGAATATTGGCCTGAACGTGAATAAGTTACGCGGTTCGCGGCTGGATCTGGAAGGGCGTCTTGGAAACCATTGGTATGCCCTGGCCAAGTATTCTTACACTGCTCCGATGCTGCCAACTTTCAACCTGGAAGCCAAGACCGGGTTTACGAATGCGATGATCCGCCAGGATTTCTATAACTATCGTACGGGTTTCCGCAGCACAAGTTTCGACGCGTATCTCTCAGGAATCCGGATGGAGAGTTTCGATTTCCGGGTGGGTATAAAGAACGAACGTTATTCCGTGCACTCCTGGCTCACTGATTCCGGTAACACGGTTCCCAAGGACCAGATGCAGCTCCTCAGCAAGCATTTCAGCTCTCTGTATGCGAACCTGCGCCACTATACCCTGGATGATCTCTATTTCCCTTCGAAGGGTATGACCGTGGGAGTCGATTTCCAGCTGCTTCCATGGAATTCCGGCACTATGATGATGGGCCTGGACTTCCGTAACGTGTTCAAGATCAACGACTGGTTCTCCATTTTGCCGGAGTTGTATTTCCGTTCCGTGATCAATTCAGATGAAGATAATCTCTTCTATGCCAATTTCGTGGGAGGCCCGATGCGCAGCAGGTACATTGTCAGCCAGATGCCTTTCGTGGGATTCAATCAGGCGACCCCGGCGAAGAATCTGGCGCTCGTGCTGAATCTGGATTTCCGCGCATGCATAGCAAAGAATCTATATGCCTCGCTGCTTGCGGGATATTTCAACGAAAATGATGCCCTGCCCGATACTTTCAGGGAAATCCTTCCTGCCTATGTCGGGCTCGCGGGCGAACTTGCCTACGACTCGATCATTGGTCCTGTCCGGGCGCGGCTTCAGTGGTCTGATTTCCGCGGCTGGAGCGCCTATGTGGGCGTAGGATTTGATTTTTAATATTATGGAGACGGATGTAAAATCGGTAAAGAGTGCTTTGGAGGCACTGTGCGCGAAGCGTGAGTATTGCGTTTCGGAGATCCGCCGCAAGGCGCTGGACAGGCTGGATGGGGACAGGCAGAAGGCCGATGAGATAGTTGCCGCGCTGGTGGCGGATAAGTTCGTGGACGATGCCCGCTATGCCGCTGCTTTCGCCCGCGAAAAGTCCGGTCTCCAGGGCTGGGGCCCCATCAAAATCCGGTTCCAACTCCGCTCCAAAGGCATCTCCGATGCCGATATATCATCCGCCCTCGGAGAGATCGACACCGACAAAGCATCCGCCCGTCTGGAAAAACTCCTCCACAACAAGTGGCGCACCCTTCAGGACGACCCTCAGGGGCGTCTGAAACTCTTTAAATACGCCCTTACCCGGGGCTATGAATACGAAGAAATAGACCCTCTGGTCCGAAAAATAACCTCTCCGGAATGAAAAAGTATATCGCTATCCTCCTCGCCATCTGCGTGATGGCACCTGCCTTCGCCGCAAAGAAGCCGGTCAAGCCTTCCAAGATCTACCATAAAGGCTGGATCGACCTGAACAAGAACGGCAAAATGGATGTTTATGAAGACCCTTCAGCCTCGGTGGATGCCAGGATAGAGGACCTTCTGGGCCAGATGACGGTCGAGGAGAAGACCTGCCAGATGGTCACCTTGTATGGCTACAGGCGCGTGCTGGCAGACGATCTTCCCACTCCTGAATGGAAGAATAAGATCTGGAAGGATGGCATGGGTGCCATCGACGAGCACCTGAACTCGTATGTGAATTCACGGAAGGTTCTCACTCCAGAGGAGAACCCCGGCGTCTGGCCGGCATCGAACCATGCGAAGGCCCTGAACACGGTGCAGCGATTCTTCATAGAGGAGACGCGTCTGGGCATTCCGGTGGATTTTACCGACGAAGGCATCCGTGGAGTCGAGGCTTACAATGCTACCAATTTCCCCACCCAGCTTGGTCTGGGGCACACCTGGGACCGCGGGCTGATCCGCG
>JAGCUK010000028.1 GCA_017962925.1 Bacteroidales bacterium | reverse complement strand
TGCGCGTAGTCGGCAAGGAACTCGGACTGCCGGACAATATGGTCTTCCGTCAGCCTTTCCCCGGCCCGGGCCTTGGCGTTCGCTGCACCGGAGCCATCACCCGCGACCGTCTGGAAGCCCTTCGCGAGAGTGATGCCATTCTCCGCGAGGAGTTTGCAAAGTACGGCCTGGAAGGCAAGGTCTGGCAATATTTCACTATCGTCCCCGACTACAAGTCAACCGGCGTGAAGGATAACAAGCGCAGCTGGGACTGGCCGGTGATCATCCGCGCCGTCAACACCCGCGACGCAATGACCGCCACCATCGAAGAGATCCCCTATGAGCTGCTCCACCACATCACCAAGCGCATAATCACCGAGGTCCCCGGCGTCAACCGCGTCCTCTACGACCTCACTCCGAAACCCACCGGCACGATAGAGTGGGAATAAACAAAAAAGATGGCCATTCGGTCATCTTTTTTTGTGCGGGAGATCAGAGTCGAACTGACACGTCTTCACCAGACACTAGCTCCTGAAACTAGCGCGTCTACCATTTCGCCACTCCCGCGCGCTTTAGGGACTGCAAAGATAGTAATTTTTTCTTATGTTCAAACAAGTGTCAGAGAGAAACAGAAAGAAATTCCCTTGCTATTTCGTGAAGCCCATTCTGTATTCTTTTGGCTTGTTTGGCAGATATATACGTATCTCCCACTTTATAATGACGCATCAATCCTGGAGAAATCCCGACTTTCTTTGCAAATTTGGAGATATTAAGAAAATCAAAGGCATTGAACATTGCGGACACATCGTACTTATACTCGAATTTCAGATCATTCAGATAATCTGGAACTGGCTCTCCGTCATCTTTGTACATTCCTACTAATTCTTGATAGCATTCCATCAAAGATCGTTTTGCCTCGTCTACAGTTTTACCATCACCATATAATACGGTTTCCAGATTATCGGTATAGGCGCCAAAACCATTCTCATCCTTTTCAATAATAACAAGTGCCGTCATTTATCAATCTGTTTTAACAATGCCATTAACAATCCTAATTTAACTTCTTTATTCCAGTGACGTTCGATTAGCAACGGTGGATGGCCTGCTTTTACATATTTGTCATGTTTTTTCCCGTGTTTGCTCAAAGACCATCCATACCTTTCAGCGATTTTTCGCAATTCATTCCAAGTCATTCCAACTATCGCCCTTACAAATATAGCGCAAAATTGCGTCTTATCCAATTATTTATTAAAAAATATAGCTTACCCCAAAAGTTATGTCATTGGGCAGAACAAAAATGCCTTTGCCGGAGCCTATGATACGGCCGCAGGTGGGGCAGGCATAGGTGACGTAGCGGGTGTAGCCGGTCCACAGGCCAAGGCCCAGGTCCATGTTGAAGTGACGGCCCAGCATTCGGGAATATCCTCCGGCGATACCGGCGCCATAGCGGTCCCCTTCTGAGGTTTCCTTAGTGACGCGCTCCGCTTCGTTGTATTCCTGATACTGCATTTTGCCACTCAGCCACCAACCCGAATAAATGTGCCATGGCCAGTATCGGCCTCCGATAGAATATACCTGCTGCCTTGCAGCTCCTCCGGAATCATATTTCATTCCGGCGCTCAGACTCCAGTGTCTGGTAAAACCATACGAAGCCTCCAGGTTCGCAGTTCCCGTTCGCGCATAATCTACGATGTTAGTAGAAAACGACAATTCCTGCGCATTCGCAGAAAGGGATGTGAAGCAGCTCGCCGCCGCGAGCTGCATCACACAACACAAAAAAGAAAAGAAAAAGCGTTTCATATATCTATAAGTATCTGTTAAATGCCAGGAGTATATTGGTTTTGAAGTCGGGGTAAAGGGCCAGGAGTTTATCCCGGAGTTTGTCGCGGTCGGTAACTTCCGGCACAAGCGCCTGGTATATTTTGTAATGGTCCAGGCCACGGTCGTCCAGATAACTGAAGATCTGGGGATAAAACCAATAAGATGTGCCGAACATCGCGACGCTTCGCGGGTAGCGCATACGGTAGAACTTTGATGACAGATAATACGCCCACATCTCCGCCACCTCGCAATACCCCGCATTTTCTTCTCCCCCGGTGCCATAGGTCATCATCCCGGAAGTGATGTAGGATGTGAGCGTATATTCTATCAAAATATCCCACCATGCCTTCTCCACTTGTTGGAAATGACTCGCATGAGCCAGCTCGTGCACTACGGTCGCATAGACCGAGTCGTAGTCTTCGTAATTCTTGTAACCGATGGTCACATCCGGCAGGAACCATTTCACAATGGGCGCCCAATCGCCCAGATACTTCTTCACGAGTTCATGATCCACCCCCGCGCCATGATGCAGCATCATCGCGCTGCTGGCACCCAGGCCCGCAAACAGCCAAAGGCGGAGATTCGCGGGCGGAGCCTTGATGCTCCCGGCAGCCGTTTTGCAGTTTTCGAAATAATCCCACACCGCATTGTTCACCACACACCTTGCAAAAAGAGTCCTGTCGCTGGAGGCATCCACCTCCAGGCTGCATCCTTCCTGAGAATGCTTTCCCATGGTAGAACTGGATCCTCCCACAAGAATCAGGTTCAGGCCTATACCATAGCCCTTCTTGTTCTTGAATACCAGCCAATAGCGGGGTTCAGTGGAAAATGATTTATCTATGGTATAGTATCCTTCAGTATCGGTATATGCCTGCCCTATCTTTACAAACACGTTGCAAGCGACACGGACGCCTTTGACGCCCTCCACCGCATTGGGCCGGAGGCCATCCACAAGGGTGATGCGCCCCGAGGGATTGGCAGCCCCACCCTTTGTGCAGGGCGCATCATCCAGGAGATGGGCATTACCCGTCAGTCGGAAAGACTCCCTCTCTACAGCATCCCAGTCAATGCCGTCCTCCCCTGCACGGGTAAAAACCTCATGTTCAGTGATATGACAATGATCCAGCACCTCATATCTCACCCCGGTCGGAAACACGAAATCAGGGCGCACCACGGCATATTGCCAGGTAATGTCCCCATCCGGAATCGACGGGTCGTGATAGTAGTCTCCTTCACGCACAATCTCATAGTCCAGCGGATGATCCAGCATCTCCACTCCCAGCGACAGCAGATAATCGTATTCCTCCTGACTCTTGGGCAGGAAGCGCACGTATAGATCGGTTTCGCTGACATCCACCGTGCCCGCTTTTGTGGGGTAAAGAGATTCCAGAGCTTTGGTAATGTTGCGCACCGAGTATGGGTCTTCCAACTGCTTCCCCAGTACCATCATCCCATGCTCAAGGGGATATTCTTTCTTTGCAGGGTCTTCCCCGAAAGAAAAAAGGCCGGAAGGGTCGCAGGCGCCGGCCATCAGAAGGGCCATTGCAAATAAGATTGTGTTACGCATGTTCTTCATATCACTTTCGTTTTTTCGGAAGCAAATGTAAACAAGCGTAGCAGTTTTAAAGGTTTTAATCGTTTATTTGCAAAAAATGCCTTCCAAGGCAATTCGGGTGGCGTTTTGTTCCACGAAATTTACGTTCCACGTGCACGCGAAACGTAAACCTGTCGGTCCTTTCTTACAGTTTGCGGCTGTCCAACAGAGAGGCAATCAGTCTCTTATGCCAAAACACACAAAAAAGCCACATCGCAAAAACGATGTGGCCACTTATCTCGCACCAAAAGAAACGTATACTAGAAGAATTTGATCTCCTTACCTTCGATGGCGCTCATAAGAGAATTACCCACGCGGCTCACGCCATAGCGGAAGGTCTCCTTGTTGAGCCATTCCTCACCAAGGATTTCCAGGCCGATGTTATAGTAGACGATTGCATCTTCTGCAGTGGCTATGCCGCCTGCTGCCTTGAAGCCAACCTTGCGGCCGGTAGCCTTATAGTAATCCCTGATAGCCTCGCACATCACTCGTGCCGCCTCGGGGGTTGCGTTGACAGCCACCTTTCCGGTAGAAGTCTTGATGAAATCGGCACCAGCTTCCATGGCAAGCATAGAAGCCTTGCGTATCAACTCGTCGGTCTTGAGCAGGCCGGTCTCGAGGATAACCTTCAGCACAACCTTGCGTCCAAGTCTGGCTGCGGTAGCATCGATGGCTTTCTTCATGGTCACGATTTCTTCCTTTGCGCCAGCCTCGTCACCACCGAGGAACTTATTAAGTGCCAGCACGATATCGATCTCGTCAGCACCATTTTCCACGGCCAGTTCGCACTCGCGGACTTTCACCTCAAGGAAACTCTGGGCAGAGGGGAAGCAGCTGGAAACCGCCGTCACATGCAGTTCACTGCTGGGGCGATTTTCCTTCACCACATTCGCGAGATTGGGATAAACGCAAATGGATGCAGGCAGAGGATAGGAGGGATACTCCTTCATCAGGCGTGAAACCTTGTCAACCAAGGCCTTGACGGACTCTACCGTATCCTCGGTCTTGAGGGTGGTAAGATCCATGAAAGAAAAGCATTTCTTGAGAATTTCAGTCTGTGTCATAACTATCCTTTTATTTGTATTTTGTATCCTTCATCGATCAGAGGCTGCACCAACTCGCGCATTTCCGCCTCCGTAAACTTCTGCAGGCCTGCCGCCGGAGTGGGCCTGTCTATAGTGTAAACCATTATCTCTCTGGGCTTTACCTCACGCACAATATCCATCCACGGCAGCAGCACTTCCGGTGCTGAAGTATCGAAATCCGCGCTGCGCAGGAACATAGTCTGCATCACGAAATCTCCCTCAAACTTTTTCATCCCTTCAACCACATCGGCAACATCATACTTCCCCACCGGCTGATTGATGCGGGCGGCAAGTTCCGAAGTGGGTGCATCCAACTTCAGGATGGGGTTATCCACCATCTTGAGGGCCTCGAATATCTCGGGCCGGCCGATACGGGTAGCATTGGTGAGCACAGATACCTTTGCAGCGGGGTAGAATGCGTCCCGAAGCATCAGGGTATCCCGGATGATGCGCGGGAACTCCGGATTCAAAGTGGGTTCTCCGTCGCCGGAGAAAGTAATGGAATCTATGGGAGTGCCGGCGAGGAGGCATTCCTGCAATTTGTCTTCCAACGCAGAGCGCACTTTCGCGGCGTCGGGTATTACAAGATCGGATCTTCCAGCTCTATTCCACCCGCATTCGCAGTAGATGCAGTCGAAGTTGCAGATTTTCCCCTTTGTCGGGAGAAGGTTAATCCCGAGCGAACTGCCGAGCCTGCGGCTGAAGATAGGTCCGAAGACGGTGTCTTCTCGCAACATATAGTAGTATCTGTGGTGTCTTTAAGTGCCGTGGTATCCCTCAAAGCGCTGTCCCGGGCAGCCAGAGTATCTCTCCAGGGAGCCCAGAGCATGGTGGTGTCCACCTTGACTGAATCTACCGCAAAAACAGGAAGATGCAGGACGCCGAGGCCCTCCAGGATCTTATTCTGCTTCTCCACCTTCTTCTGGAATTCTTCCAGTGTCTTCTGGGTATCGCGGAGTTTCTTCTGAGTACGTTCCAGTATCTTGCGGTACTTTTCCGGACGGCGGAGATAGTAATTCACACTGGCGTCGTAGTCCTTGAAGTCATACCCGAATTTACGGAAGATGGTTTCGTAGAAACGGGTTGTGTCTGCCGTCCGCTTGGCCTCGCGGTTATCGTTCAGCCATTGGTCGGCAAGGAACATCTCCGCATAGATGTCGGACATATCGCCCGGGCTGATAATCCTGCCCCTGCCGCACGACGGCAGCAGGAAAAGGCAAATCAGCGCACAGAGAACGATATATTCCGATATCTTCCTCATGACAAACTAACGGAGGGCGCCTCCGAATTCCTTGGTGAACACTTCCAAAAGGCGTTCCATCACGCGCTCCACGTCCTGATCTGTGAGAGTCTTTTCTACGTCCTGCAGAGTGAAACTGAGGGCGTACTGCTTCTTGCCGGCAGGAATCTTGTCGCCACGGTAAACGTCGAAGAGACTCACCTGCTTGAGGAGTTTCTTCGCGTTCTTGAATGCGGCAGCGCGCAGGTCGGCATATTTCACGTGCTCGTCCAAGAGGAGAGCCAGGTCGCGGCGCACTTCGGGGAACTTGGGCATCTCTTTGAATGCCACCTTCCCCCTCTTGATGAGAGTGAAGAGGCTCTTCCAGTTGATCTCAGCGGCAACCACCTGCTGCTTCACGCCGAACTTACGGGCGAGAGCGGGGTTGATCACGCCAATCACTGCCAGCTGCTTTCCGCCGGGCAGGGAATAGATGGTGCCTTCGGAGAAGATATCTGCAGGAGCAGCCTCAGCATTCATCTGATAGAGGTCCGCACCATAGCGGCGGAGCAAGAGCTCCAGATAGCCCTTAAGCTGATAGAAATCGCCCTTTCCGGCAGGATTCTTCCAGTTCTTCTCGGGCGCTCCGCTGATGAACAACGCAAAGCAGGGATGCTCCTCATAGCCCTCCAGCGTCTCTCCGCCCACTTCCGGAAGCCTCTGATACACAGAGCCATACTCGAAAGTCTTGATACGGGAGATCTGACGGTTGGCGTTGTATGCAATCACCTCCAGGCCGTTCAACAGAAGCGTCTGACGCATCACGTTCAGGTCGGAGCTGAGAGGATTGACAATGTGAACGAGCCTCTCGGCGGGGAAGGTCTTGAGGTCCTTGTAGTAGTCCGCCTTGGTGAGGGAGTTGTTCATAGTCTCCGCAAAACCATTGGCTGCCAGGAAGTTGGAGATCTGGTTGCGGATGGCCTCGGGCTGAGGAGTAGGAGATGCCGACACACTCATCTTCATGTGATGAGGCAGCTCAATGTTGTTATAGCCGTGGATGCGGAGGATTTCCTCAACCACATCGCATTCGCGATAAACGTCTATCATGTAGCTCGGTGCCAGCACCACTGCCTTGTTGCCGTCATTGTTGACGAACTTGTACTGCAGGGCCTCCAGCACTCGGGTGATATTCTCGTGGCCGATCTTCTGGCCGATGAATGCCTCGATGCGGTCGTAGTCGAGTTCTATGCGCTTGCGCTCGATAGGCTTGGGATAGATTTCGATGGGCTCGCCCACTATGCGGCCACCGGTGAGTTCGCAAATGAGAAGCGCAGCGCGGCGGAGGGCGTAAGGCGGCATCTCAGGATCTGCCCCACGCTCATAGCGGAAGGATGCATCCGTCTGAAGCCCCTGGGTCTTGGAGGTACGACGGATGGAGACGGGATCGAAGTAGGCGCTCTCGAGGAACACCTCGGTGGTTGCCTCGGTCACTCCGCTGTCCTCACCACCGAACACGCCGGCGATGCACATCGGGCGCTCGGCATCGGCGATCACCATATCCTTCGCGCAGAGCTTGCGATCCACGCCATCCAGAGTGCGGATGATCTCCCCTTCCGCGGCGCGGCGCACTACCACCTTGCGACCGCCGATCTTTCCGGCATCGAAGGTATGCAGCGGCTGCCCCAGTTCGAAGAGGATGAAGTTGCTGATATCTACCACGTTATTGATGGGGCGCAGGCCGATGCTGAGGAGCTTCTTCTGAAGCCACTCCGGCGACGGCCCTACCTTCACGTCCTTGATTGTCAGCCCGCAATAGCGCGGTGCTCCTTCGCTGTCGCGGACCTCCACGGGTATCGCGTCTCCGGCAGCTCCGCCGGCAAAAGCTTCGATCCCGGGATAATTCATCTTACCGGGAAGATTATGATATTTCAGATATGCGTAGACATCGCGGGCAACACCGATATGCGATGCAGCATCCACACGGTTCGCAGTAATCTCATACTCGATCACTGCCTCGGTCTTCAGATGCAGCCAGTCCTTCGCGGGAGTGCCCACGGGAGCATCCTCCGGAAGCACCATGATGCCATCGTGGCTGGCGCCTATTCCGAGTTCATCCTCCGCGCAAATCATGCCCAGGGACTCCACTCCGCGGATCTTGCTCTTCTTGATCTTGAAATCGCCGGGAAGGACGGTGCCGATCTGTGCGAAAAGCACCTTCTGGCCGGCCGCCACGTTAGGCGCGCCGCACACCACCTGCAGCAACTCGCCCGTGCCTGCATCCACCTTGGTGACATGCAGATGGTCGGAATCGGGGTGCATCTCGCACTCCACGACCTTGGCGACCACCACACCGGCAAGCCCGCCGGGGATCTCTTCCTGCTCTTCGAGGCTGTCCACCTCGATGCCGATCGAAGTCATGGCCTCGGCCACATGGGCCGGGGTAAGATCCATCTCAAGATAATCCTTGAGCCAATTGTAAGAAACTTTCATATCCTATTTCAAATCTTCCGGGTTGAACAGGGAGGCCACGAACTCCTCCTTGTCGAATAATTTTATATCTCCGATGCCTTCCCCGGTGCCGATGTATTTCACAGGCACTTTCAAAAGATCAGAGAGGCCCACCACCACTCCGCCCTTGGCGGTGCCGTCCAGTTTTGTGACGGCGATGGAGGTGATGTTGGTGGCGCGGGAGAACTCCTTGGCCTGCTGGAAAGCATTCTGCCCCGTGGAGGCATCCAGCACCAGCAGAACCTCGTCAGGAGCCTCTGCGCGGGCTTTTCCACACACGTTGCGTATCTTGGTGAGCTCGTTCATCAGGTCCGTGCGGTTATGCAGACGGCCGGCTGTGTCGATGATTACCACATCCGCGCCCCTGGCCACTCCGGCTTTCACCGTATCGAATGCCACTGAGGCGGGGTCGGATCCCATCGCCTGCCGGACTATATCTACTCCCGCACGCTCCGCCCATATCTCGAGCTGGTCCACGGCCGCGGCACGGAAGGTATCGGCAGCGCCGAGTATCACCTTCTTGCCCTGGCTCTTGAACATGTGCGCAAGCTTGCCTATGGTGGTGGTCTTCCCTACTCCGTTCACACCCACGACCAGCATCACATAGGGCTTTTTGCTGAAATCTATTTCAACAGAATTTCCGCCCTTTTGTATGAGGGCGGAAATTTCATCTCGCAGATAACCCACCAGTTCCTCGAACGAGGTGTAGCGGTCTCTGCTGACCCTTTCCTCAAGGCTGTCGACCACTTTAAGGGTGGTATCGACGCCCATATCGGATTCAATAAGGGCCTCTTCTATAGCGTCGAGGGTGTCATCATCCACCCTCGACTTACCGGTAATGGCCCGGCTGAGCTTCTGGAAGAAACTAAGTGCCAAGGCTTACTTCTTTGCGAAGAAGTCCTTTGCCTTTTCTGCCTCGACAAGCTGCTCAGTGAAAACGTAAGCGCCGGTCTTGGGAGATTTCTCCATGCGGATGCACTTGACCATGCTCTTGGCACCGGCCTTAGCTGCGAATGTTGCAACTGCTTTCTTTGCCATAACTTAATCTCCTTTAATTACTTGATTTCACGATGAACAGTGACCTTCTTGAGGAAAGGATTGTATTTCCTGCGCTCGAGGAGGTCGGGGGTGTTCTTCTTATTCTTGGTAGTGATGTAGCGGCTCATTCCGGGAACGCCGCTCTCTTTCTGCTCAGTGCATTCGAGGATGACCTGAACCCTGTTGCCTTTAGCTTTCTTTGCCATAATTCAATAATTTAAACAAGGTTAACAAGCCCTGCCTTCTTGGCCTTTGCCAGAGTGGCATCCAGACCGTTCTTCTCGATCTCGCGAATACCCTTGCAGGACACTTTAAGAGTAACAAATCTCTGCTCCTCCTCGCTCCAGAACTTCTTGTTCTTGAGGTTCAGGGAGAAGTCGCGCTTGGTGCGCAGTTTGGAATGGGCAACGTTGTTGCCTTTCATCCTCTTTCTTCCGGTTACTTGACAAACCTTTGACATAGTTTTATACTTTTTAAAATTTTATTTTTCCAAATCTGTTCCACCTTATGTTGGAAGGGAACTTTCGTCCCGCATCCGTGGAGAGCCATATTATCGCCGGCCTTCCGACTATGTGATCTTCGGGCACGAAGCCCCAGTATCTCGAGTCGAGGGAGTTATGCCGGTTGTCTCCCATCATAAAGTAGTAATCCTGTTCGAAAGTGTATTTGCCTTCTTCTATTGCTTTGGACAGGTCACCTTTCTCGTAGTCCCTGATGATCCGTTCGTAGAGGGGCAGGGTTTCTGCCGTAATCTCCACGGTCGCTCCCTTTGCGGGGATGCAGAGGGGGCCGAATTCATCGCGTGTCCATCCGTAACCGCCTTCGTAAGGGAAGACGAATGTGTCTTCTCGGTCGATATTAAGCGTCACATCCACCACTGTGGGCAGCTTCTTCACCTCTTCCAGCATCTTCGCGGTCAGCGGCATTGCCGGATAACCGGGGAGCTGGGCGCTGAAGTAAAGCTCGCGGGCATTGAGCCCAAGCTTCTTGATGGTCTTGGGGTTAAGTGCTCCGCTCTTGGTCTTCACCTGATAGCTGAGCTGAACTCCGGGCCATACCGTCTGCTGCTTTCCGTTCACCCACACAAGCCCTTCGCGGACTTCGAGGGTATCGCCGGGAGTAGCGACGCAACGCTTCACGTAGTGGTCTGTCTTATCCGCGGGGCGGACGATCACAGGGCCTAAGTTGTCAATGAGCTGTTCTCTTCCATATATGCGCGAGAGCATGTAGTAATCGGCTGCAGGATCTTTGCGCAGAACGGTATCTCCGTTCGGGAAGTTGAAAACCACGATGTCTCCCGTTCTTACTTTCCTGAACCCTTTCAGCCTGCGATATTTCCATTGGAGAGATGTCGAATAGGACTCTTTTCCAAAGATCACGTTGTGCGTGAACGGGACGGTCAGCGGAGTCTGGGGCATCCGTGGCCCGTATGTCAATTTACTCACGAAGAGATGGTCTCCAGTGTAGAGGCTGCTCTCCATTGAGGAAGAAGGTATCTTGAAAGCCTGAAAGAAGAAAATGTTGATGAAGGTTACGACCACGACTGCGAAGAGTATGGCGTCCACCCAGTCAAGGATCCAGTTCAGGACCTTGCTGTTTGTCCGAAATTTCTTCCTTCGGCTCACCTCACTTTACTTTACAGAATTGATGATTGCTTCGAACGCCTTGGGGTTGTTCATTGCAAGGTCGGCAAGCACCTTACGGTTCAGACCTATATTCTGCTTTGCGAGCTTACCCATGAACTGGGAGTAGCTGAGGCCGTACTGACGGGCGGCAGCGTTGATACGCTGGATCCACAGTGCGCGGAATGCACCCTTCTTGCGACGACGATCGCGATAAGCATAGGTGAGACCTTTTTCGTAAGTGTTCTTTGCTACGGTCCAGACATTCTTTCTGGAGAGGAAATTACCGCGGGTTCTCTTGAGAATCTTCTTGCGGCGCGCCCTTGAGGCGACTGAGTTGACTGATCTAGGCATAATTCATACTTTTTTAGAGAACCAACATTTCTTTTACTCGTTTCTCATCTCTCTTGTCGAGGATGGCGAAATGATCAAGATTCCTTTTCTGTTTCTTGGTCTTCTTGGTGAGGATGTGGCTGTGGTAAGCGTGCTTCCTCTTGATTTTTCCCGACCCGGTAAGCGTGAAACGCTTTTTGGCACCGGAATTGGACTTAAGTTTTGCCATTGTTGTGTTGTTTAAATAATAAATATACTATACCGCTTACTGCGGACTATTTTTTCTTTACGGGGGCAATCATGATGTGCATGCGTTTGCCCTCGAGCGTAGGCATGTTCTCGGCCCGGCCGAACTCTTCCAACTCAACCGCAAAGCGGAGAAGCTGCTTTTCGCCCTGGTCTTTGAACATGATCGAGCGGCCTCGGAAGAAGATGGTGGCCTTTACCTTGGAGCCCTCCTGGAGGAACTCCTGAGCATGCTTCAGTTTGAACTGGAAGTCGTGCTCGTCGGTGTTGGGGCCGAACCTGATCTCTTTCATGACCACTTTCGCGGAATTCGATTTCATCTCCTTAGCCTTCTTCTTCTGCTGGTAGAGATATTTCTGGTAGTCCAGAATCTTGCACACCGGCGGATCGGCCTTATCGCTGATCAGGACCAGATCGAGCTCCAGCTCGTCTGCTATCGCAAGCGCTTTTGAAAGGGGATAAATTCCCTGCTCGGGAACGTTATCTCCCACAAGGCGCACCTGCGGGGCGGTTATCTGCTCGTTGATGGGTGCCTCGTTCTCGTCGCGCTTCTGCTGGAGGCGCGGGTCGGGCTTGCGAGCTTTGTTGAAACCTGAAGGTTTCGGTCTGTAAGGTCCTGGCATCTAGGATAATTCTTCAGCTATCGCTGATTTAACATATTTAACAAAATCTTCCGCACTCATAGTGCCCACGTTCACACCTTCCCTGCGAACAGAGACGGTGCCGTCGGCTTCT
>JAGCUK010000005.1 GCA_017962925.1 Bacteroidales bacterium | reverse complement strand
CGCATCTTCTTCATGTACGGCGGATTCATCCACGAGGACGGTTCGCCCAAACAGGTCTTCGAGGAGCCTGTCCACAGTGCCACCTTGTCCTTCATCCATCGCATCCGCAGGGAAGTATTCGAGATTGACGGTCCCGACTTTGACTTCCTGGGCATGCGGACCACCATCAATGCCTTCTGCTACAAATACGGCATCACCACGAAGCAGGAAAAGGCACTGCAACTCTGCGACAAGATGCTGGACGACGTGAGGGCCGCCTACCGCCCCATCACCGTCCGCATCAACCACCGCGAGCAGTGGAACATCACCGCCCTGGACTTCATGGTGGAGAAGATGGAAGCAACGCCCCTGAGCGAAGAGCAACGCAGCGAACTGGCAGGACTATGCCAGGAGATTATGGAAGAACCCACCCGACGTGGCTTCCGCGTTAGATTGATTATTTGATTGAACGATGAAAAAGAACCTGTATTACCCGTGCCTGATGCTTGCTTTCGCTGCATTGGTCTCCATCGTTTCCTGCCTATAGGCATCACGGCTACGAAATGTATCATTTGCACGATTTGGAGTGCCTCTGCCAAAAATGTCATGAACGCCTGCATGGCCTCAGGGCCTCATAGTCGCCGGCGAGACACAATGAGCTATTCTTCCCCTTCCTTGGGTCCGGGAAGAAGCGTCTTGTTTTCAGAAATTCTGATGCCGTATGCGATATTCCGAACCCTGCCTTCCTGGGGAACGAGTATCCCGATTTCGGTCAGATGCTGGACATCGCGGACCGCAGTATCAGGCGAGACGTCGGCATGCTTCGCCCAATTCTTGGCCGTCAATTTGCCGGTATAGCCATCCAGATAGATATTGAGCACCTTCTTCTGGCGGTCATTGATATCCGCCTGAGAGTAATTCTGCCAAAACACAGCCTTGTCAAGAATCGAAGATAACATCTCATCGGCACCTTTTATGGCGCGAAGCATGCACGACAGGTACCAGTCTATCCAGTTAGTGATGTCACCCGTGCCCTTAGATGTTCTCTCCAGCTCGTCGTAGTACGATTTCTTGTCCTTGTTGATCTGTCGCGACATGCTGAAGAACCGCAACGGACTTTCATCGGCCTGCGCGAGTGCCATATCGGCGATGGCCCTTCCAATGCGGCCGTTGCCGTCATCAAACGGGTGGATGCACACGAACCAAAGATGAGCGATGGCCGACTTGATGTAGTCCGCCTTTGTATCAGCACCGTTGAACCAGTTCAGGAAAGCCTTCATCTCTCCAGGGACCTGGTCCGCTTCCGGAGCCTCGTAGTGTACCTTCTCGCGGCCGAACATACCCGAAACGACCTTCATTCCGGCGCTGCGATACTTTGCCACATCGATGACGGATATGCCGCTTCGTCCCGTAGGGAAGAGGCAATTGTGCCATCCGAACAGGCGATCCTCCGTCAGCGGCTTCTTGAATCCGGAAGTAGCATCGAGCATCATCTCCACCACACCTTCAATATAATGGGAGGGCTCTGTCTCATTGGTGATCTGCACACCCATTCTCCGGGCCACGGACGAACGGACCTGGTCTGAATTGAGGATCACACCTTCGATTTCCGACGAAGCCACGATATCGTGGGTCAGCGCCTCCACTGCAGCCCGCTGCTGCACATCGAAGCCAATCGCCGACAACCGGCCCTCCAGAAAGCCTGCGGCCTTGTTCACAACCGCCAGCTGTGAATCAATCCTGCTTTTATCCCAAGTAAAATGAGGCCAACCCTCCGACTGATGAATATACATGTCCGTTATTGTTTTCTCAGCAAAGATAATCATTTGCGGATTATAAACCGCAAAATTTGCGGATTATTAGCCGCAACTAGGAACACTCTGTCCAAAACAGCCAACCCCTATAGAGTTGGGACACGGGACATGCATCGAGTTTTTTTCCTTTTCGGCTGCATTCGGCTGCATTTCGGCAACATTCAGCTGCACTTGAGATACATCTTATAAATTTCTCATATAAAGTTTGTTATGTTAATCGTTTTTATATATCTTTGTCGTGGGAATCTGATGTTGCTACTGAAAGAGTAGCGACATGACATATACACTCTACTTTCTTATCGACACCACAAGCGGCGTACAGAAACGTATCGACGCGGAAGACGGTTCATCACGTTGTTGACCGCTATTGGCTGGTTATACTGTATTTCAAACTTGATGATGCCGGAAACCCTTCGGCGGCGACGGCTCCCCTTTCCCCTTGCCCGCACACGCGTCGCACCTCAGGCTTATATAGAGGTGCGGGACCTGACATCTATAATATGTACCCCACCCCTCTATATAAGAGCAAGCGGCAGCTCAGGGCTATCGGCAGGCCCTGGATTATCTGGACGAAAGATGGAAATAGTGTCTTCAGCCATCAAAAAAGACTGCTACATATTTGCCGGCGTATGACAAAGACTGCCGCCCACAAACTGCAGCAATCACTATCCGCACCTGAGGAAGGCCGACAAGTGAACAAGGAAGTTTTATCTCGATGGTGGTCTCTCCCGAT
>JAGCUK010000027.1 GCA_017962925.1 Bacteroidales bacterium | reverse complement strand
GTTTTCGAGAAGGCTGTTCCCAACTACGATCCGGACCGCTTCTATGTGTCGCATATGAAGAAGATCCTCGACTGGTACAACGAGCTGGTGAAGTACGCTTCGCTGGACTTCGTAGAAGAGGAAGAGACCGAGGAGAATGCATAAGCTCCGGGTCATAACCCTGGGCTGTTCCAAGAACACAGTCGATACCGAACATCTGCTGGCGCAACTGCCTGCAGATGAATATGTTATGGTGCCGGAGGATTATGCCGGCACCGTTGATTTCACGCTTGTCAACACCTGCGGATTCATAGGTGATGCCAAGCAGGAGAGCATCGACACCATCCTCCTGGAGGCGGAAAAGAAGAAGAGGGGAGAGACCGGCAAACTGCTGGTATTCGGATGCCTTTCCCAGCGCTACGCTGCCGATCTTCCTGCGCTCATTCCGGAGGTGGATGAGTGGTTTGGTGCGAGGGACCTTGCCCCTGTGGTGCGTGCCCTGGGTGCGGTTCCGGACAGATCCAAACGCAATTCCCGCCGCTTCGAAAGTGACGGCCGCGCATATGCCTATCTGAAGATCTCCGAAGGATGCGACCGCCGCTGCTCCTACTGCGCCATCCCCTTCATCCGCGGAGCGCACAAGTCAGTGCCTATAGAGGATGTGGTGGCGGAGGCGGAGGAACTCGCTGCCCGCGGAATAAAGGAACTCATCCTCATAGCGCAGGACACTACCTACTACGGCCTGGACATCTACCGCCGGAGGGCGCTTGCAGAGCTGCTGAGGGCCCTTTCCGCCGTGCCCGGCATAGAATGGATCCGCCTGCACTACTCCTATCCCGAGGGCTTCCCGGAGGATGTGCTGCAGGAGATGGCGGTCAATCCCAAGATCTGCAAATACCTGGATATTCCGCTCCAGCATATCTCGGACAGGGTGCTGCAGAATATGCATCGCGGGGTGGATGGAGAATGGACCAGGAACCTGATACGCCGCCTGCGGAGGGAGATTCCGGGGGTTGTGCTTCGCACCACCGTCATTGTAGGCCATCCCGGAGAGGGGGAGAAGGAATTCGGCGAGCTACTGGATTTTGCCCGCGAGGCCCGTTTCGAGCGTCTGGGCGCTTTTAGATACTCCGAGGAAGAAGGAACCTGGGGCGCGGCGAATCTGATGGATGATGTTCCGGAGGAGGAGAAACAGCACCGTTATGATGCCCTCATGAGCCTTCAGGAGGGGATTTCCGCCGATTTCAACCAGTCCCGCGTGGGCAAGGAAGAAAGGGTGCTGGCGGATGCGGTCCTGAACGGCAAGTTGGTTTGCCGCTCTCAGTACGAGAGTCCCGAAGTGGATGGAGAAATCATCGTCTCAGTGCCTTCAGACATCGATCCCGCTTCTCTCGTGGGGAAGTTCCTGGATGTGCGTATTACGGCTGCCGAGGATTACGATCTGATAGCAGAAATAATAAAAAGGTAGAACCGTAAGCCGGTTTCTGTTTTTAAATCTGTCATTTATCTTCGCAACCTACCCCCCGGCATCGGGCGGGCCGCCCTCATCTGCCGGTATATTTGGTTTTGCAGGCCCCGGTGCCGTACCCGTCAGACGTCGCCATCTGCCGTCGTGAGCTCTTACCTCGCGTTTTCACCCTTGCAGCGGTACAATCGGCCCGAAAGCCTCCCGTTGCGGTTGTTTTCTGTTACGACCTCCGAAAGATTACTCCCTCCTGCGCTTTCCGCAGCGGGGTGCCCTTTCCTGTCCGGACTTTCCTCCCTTGCGGGCGACAGATCGTCCTACCTTTTTATTTTGGACTGCAAAGATAATACTTTTGCCGTGATTTATGTATCTTTGCGGAGATGATGCGTAGATTCTGCATATTGCTGGCACTGGTTCTGTTTGCGACTTCTTGCAAAGCGGACAACCCCAAGCGTTATACTATCGAGGTCGTGAAGGAGTATAATCACGACACGGGAGCATACACCCAGGGCCTCTTCTTCCATAACGGAGAGCTCTTCGAGAGCACCGGGCAGTATGGGGAATCCACCATCCGCAAGGTCGATCTGGCCACGGGCAAGGTGCTCAAGAAATTAAAATTCGCCCGCAAGTACTTTGCAGAGGGATCTGTCATCCTCGGAGACAATCTCTACGTTCTCACCTGGACCAACAAGGTCGCCTTTGTCTATGATGCCAAAACGCTGGAGTACAAGCAAAGCTATTCCTATCCTCGCGAAGGATGGGGTCTGACTACGGATGGCAAGAATCTGATCGCCTCCGACGGCACCTCCCGCATCTATTTCCTGAGCCCCGATCTGAAGCTGCAGAAGAGCATCACGGTGAAGCTGAACGGCCGTCCAGTGCGTTATATCAATGAATTGGAGTGGATCGACGGCAGGATCTGGGCGAATATCTACACCTCCGACGCTATAGTTATCATCAATCCTTCCTCCGGGGAAGTCGAAGCCACCGTTAACTGCGGCGGGCTGCTTCCTGCCAAGCTGCGCAAGGCCGATACCGATGTCCTCAACGGTATCGCGGTGGATAAGGACGGACGCATTTATCTCACTGGCAAAAACTGGCCTCGTCTTTATGAGGTCAAATTGGTGCCCGTGAAGAAATAATTGCTATCTTTGCACCACGCGGGGGTACTCCGGCAGTCGGAGTTGAGATTATACCCATTGAACCTGATGCAGTTAATACTGCCGAAGGGAAGCATAATCCTCATCAGCCCCTTGCATTAATTATTTTAATTATGCGAGGTTTTATTTTTTCTGCAGCGCTTCTTTGCTGCATCTGTGTGGGCGCAAATGCCCAGGAAAAGAGCGAAAAACTGGATAGCGTGGTGGTGGCTGTGTCTCGTGCCGGCCTCAATACGCCGGTGACTTACACTACTCTCGGTAGGGAGGAACTTCAGGGTGCGGCCCCGGGGAAATCCCTGCCTATGATTCTAAGCCTTCAGCCGTCGGTGGTCTGCACTAATGAAGGCGGCACCGGACTGGGTTATTCTAAAATGACGATTCGTGGTTCCAAAGGCTCCCAGATCAACGTCACCCTGAACGGTATCACGTTGAATGACAGTGAGTCCCAGGAGGTGTTCTGGGTGAACATTCCGGCCCTTGGCAACATTCTCGGCAGCGTCCAGGTCCAGCGTGGTCTGGGCACATCCGCCAACGGTGCAGGTGCGTTCGGCGCCAGCATCAACATGAGCACCGCGAGCGCATCTCCCAAACCCTATTCCAGGCTGGAGTTGGGCGGCGGTTCCTACAACACCGGAACTCTATCATTCGCGGCCGGCAGCGGGCGTCTTCCCAATGGTTTTTATGCGGATATAGCCTTCTCCGCGGGCCGTACCGACGGTTATATCAGGAATGCCTGGGCGGATGTCTATTCCCTTTTTGGAAAAGCCGGGTGGATGCGTGGGAACAATTCTATTGGGTTGACCGTCATTTCCGGAAATCAGCACACCGGCATCACCTGGGAATGGATTCCGCTCGCAAAGTTGTCTGATGAAAGGACCTTTAACCCAGCCGGAGCGTATACGAATTCCGAGGGTGGAGTAAGCTACTACGATAATGAATCGGACAATTATCGGCAGACCCACTGGCAGTTGAATTATACACATCAGTTTAACGGCGGATTGCTGTGGAGCACCACTCTCAATTACACGGATGGTTTTGGCTTCTACGAGCAGTACAAAGCGGCCAAGAATTTCAGCAAATATGGTTTGTTAACGGCTGGGGTGAGTGATTTTATTACCCGCAAAGCCATGGATAACGGCTATCTTGTGCTGAATTCCACTCTGAAATATAAAAGCGACAAGTTGGATCTTTCCGGGGGTGTTTATCTCGCGGATTTCGATGGAGATCACTTCGGAAAAGTGGTCTGGAGCAGTGTCCAGAAGAATATGGACCATGAATGGTACCGTTATAACGGGCTCAAGAAAGAGGCTACTGCATTCGGCCGTGCCGAGTATCAGGCGGCTTCATGGCTGACTGCATATGCTGAATTGCAGTGCCGTATGATCAGTCTGAAGATGACCGGTATGAGCGATGATTTTGCGGATCTCACCTTCAATCGTAACTGGATCTTCTTGAATCCCAGGGCGGGTGCAACTGGCAAATGGGGCGCTCATAAGGCCTACGCGTCTTTTGCAATCGGTCACCGTGAGCCCGGAAAGAGCGATCTGACCGAGCAGATCGAGTCTGCCAATGCTTTGAAGGCGATAGGGAAGGATGGGGAAGTGACCTTGCGTCCCGAGCGTATGTACGATACGGAAGTCGGCTATGAGTATTCCGGCACCTTTTTCACCGGCGGGGTGAATTTCTATTCCATGGAGTATCGCGATATGTTGCTGGAAACTGGCAAGCTCAGCGACAGTGGATATGCTATTAAGGAGAATGTGGATCACAGTTGGCGCAGGGGTGTGGAATTGAGTGCTGCATGGAGGCCTGCGGAGTGGATGACTCTGAATGGTAATCTTACGCTAAGTGACAATAAGATAAAGGATTACACGTATTACGAAGATACGTATAACAAAGATAACGACTGGACTTACCTGGGTAGGACCAGGGTGGATCGTGGCACTGTTACTATGTTGATGTCGCCGTCTTGCGTCGGCATGGCCGGGGCTGAGTTCAGGCCGTTGAAAGATTTGTCGTTGGGTATTAATTGCAAGTATGTCGGCAAGCAGTATTGGGACAATACTCAGAACGAGGATTATTGCATTCCTGCATATTATGTGGTGGATTGCAAGGCCGAATATGGTTTGCCGTTGTGGAAGGGCCGGTTGACTATCGGTGCTTATTGCAACAATTTGCTTAACCGGGATTACTATGCCGATGCGTGGATTTATCGTGCCCGGTTTGCTGATGGTTCACTTGCCTATAAAGAGGAGGGTGTTTTCCCTCAGGCCTTGCGTAACTTCAGCCTGAAACTCAGCCTGGAGTTCTAATTGCATGACCGGTTTCGGCCACGGCAACGACAATAAACGAGCAAAGCCCGCTATCACAGCGGGCTTTGACGGTTAGTTAGTAGTGTATTACCTTTATAAGAAGGTTAATTATTGTTGGTTAGAAGTTGTTGTTTCTAAATCTCACTGCAAATATAAAACGGATTTTTTAATCTGAAAGCGAAAAAGAAAAAAACTTTTTCAAAAAGTTATCAACATCTTAAAATATTTTAAAAACTATTCCTCGAGAAGATTCGGCCGCAAAGCCTTCGTCCTCTCAAGAGCCTGCTCGTCCTGCCAGGCCCGGATCAACTTGGGATTGCCGCTCAAAAGCACCTCGGGAACCTTCCAACCATTAAAATCAACCGGACGGGTATAAACGGGAGGGGAGAGCAACCCGTCCTGAAAACTGTCGCTGAGAGCCGAAGTCTCATCAGTCAGAGCACCCGGGATCAACCTCACAATCGAATCCGCCAGCAAAGCCGCAGGAATCTCGCCGCCACTCACCACATAGTCGCCAACCGAAATTTCCCGTGTCACCAGATGCTCCCGGATCCTGTGGTCTATCCCCTTATAATGCCCGCACAGCAGAATAATGTTTTCCTTCAACGACAATTCATTAGAAATGCCCTGATTAAGTATTTCGCCGTCAGGGGAAAGATAGATCACCTCGTCGTAATCCCTTTGAGCCCGGAGTTCTTCGATCATCTTGAACACCGGCTCCACCATGAGCACCATCCCGGCATCCCCGCCATAGGAATAATCATCGATATTTTTCCTCGGGCCGACGCCGTATTTGCGCAGGTTATGCACATAGATTTCCACCAGGCCTTTCTTGATGGCACGGCCTACGATTGAATGGCTGAGCGGGCTTTCCAGAAGCTCGGGAACTGCGCTTATAATGTCGATTCTCATAGCGTTATCAGATATTTTCGCAAAGTTATCAAAAAACCATTATATTTGTAAGCTATTATATATTAACTCTGACTTATGAGCGAAGAAATCAACACCCCCGACGTTCTGGAAGGCAAGACCCTTTCGGAGATATCGGACGTATTCAAAAACCTGATGGAAAGCGCCGACCGCATGCTTCGCAGCAAGGAGGCCGAGTCCATCAAGTCCGCATTCTACAAACTCCTTGGCAAACTCAAGAGCGAAGCCGGCGAAGTGACCGACGCCTTCGATGAGGTGGAAGAGAACTTCAAGGGACTCTATTCCGATTACAAGCGAGAGAGAGCCGAGTACAACAAGGAACAGGATGCACTTAAAGAAGAAAATCTCGAAAAGAAAAAAGCCATCATAGAAGAGCTGAAGCAGCTGGTGGATGGCCAGGACGATGTGAGCGCATCGTTCCCGGTCTTCCGCGAGATTCAGGACAAGTGGCGTTCCGTGGGCCCCGTGCCTGCCACCGCTTTCCGCGATATCAACAGCACCTATCAGTTCAACGTGGAGCGTTTCTACGATAAGGTCAAGATTAACCGCGAACTCCGCGACCTCGATTTCCAGAAGAATCTGGAGGCAAAGGAGAAGTTCTGCGAAGCGGCGGAGAAGCTTGCCGAGAACGAGAACGTAGTGAACGCTTTCAACGAGCTGCAGAAACTCCACGAGCAGTGGAAGGAGTTCGGCCCCGTTGCCAAGGAATTCCGCGAAAGCATCTGGGCACGCTTCCAGGCTGCCACCGCCGTGATCAACAAGCGCTACCAGAGCCACTTCGAGGAGCTCAAGGACAAGCAGAAAGAGAATCTCGCCGCCAAGGAGGCCCTCTGTGTGAAGGTAGAGGAGATCGCGGCGCGCGAGATTTCATCCTCCGAGCAGTGGAATGCGTCCGCCAAGGAGATCGAGGCCATTCAGGCAGAATGGCGCAAGATAGGCTTCGCCACCAAGAAAGATAATCAGAAGATCTACGACCGCTTCCGCGCCGCGTGCGATGCCTTCTACGGCCGCAAGCGCGACTACTACTCCCAGTTCAGGGGAGAGATGGATGCCAACGTAGAGAAGAAGATGAACCTCATCCATCTTGCCGAGGAGTTGAAGTCCAGCACCGAGTGGAAGAAGACCACCGAGAAGTTCATCGACCTTCAGAAGCAATGGAAGGAAATCGGAGCAGTGCCTCGCAAGAAGAGCGAGCAGCTCTGGAAGCAGTTCCGCGCCGCTTGCGATGAGTTCTTCGCCGAGAGGGACAAGAATGCTGCCCCTGAGAACAACTTCTTCGCCAACCTCAAGGCCAAGAAGAAGATTGTCGAGGACATCAAGGCCTATGTTCCCGTGGAAGATGCCGAGGCTAATACCGCTGCTGCAAAGAAGTTTGCTGCAGATTTCCAGGCCATCGGCTTCGTTCCTTTCAAAGAAAAGGACGGCATAATGACTGCCTATCGTGAGGCGATGCAGGAGAAGTTCCCCGACTTCAACACCGGTGAGCGTGGAAACCGCGGCCGCAATGCGGAGAGCAAACCCCGCGAGCGCAGCGCAAAGGATATCCTTATACAGCAATACAAGACCTTGCAGCAGGAGATCGAGACATTCGAGAACAATATCGGTTTCTTCTCCGCCTCCAAGAACTCCGAGGCTCTCATCAAACAGATGGAGACCAAGATCAGCAAGGCCAAAGAAGAGTTGCATAAGCTTGAAGAGAAAATCCGCAAGGAAGAGGAGGGTGAATAATAATGGACAAGAATTCAGTAACCGGATTTATCCTCATTGCCTTAATCCTTTTTGGCTTTACATTCTATCAGTCCAGGCAGGCCCGCAAGGCCGCTGAGTTCCAGGCCCAGCAGGATTCCATAGCCCTGGCCCAGCGCATTGCAGCGGGGGATACCGTCATCACGGTAGTTCCTACGGAAAATGCCGAAGCCCCCGTTCAGGCCGCTCCGGCGCCCCAGGCAGCCATCTACAAGGATGCCGCCCTGGAGGCCGCCCACAATGCCGAGGCAACGCTCATCACCCTCGAGAACGATAAGATCGCTCTCACGCTCACTTCCATGGGCGCCCAGCCCTACGGAGTGCTGGTGAAGGATTATTTCAACTACGACAGCACCGCGCTCCATATCTTCAAGGATGGAGAAGCCTCCTATTCCGTGAGCGTCTACACCGGGGAGTTCATCCAGACCAAGGATTTCAACTTCCAAATTGCCGTGCAGAACGATACCGCAGTGGTGTTCCGCCTGCCCTTCTCGGACGGCGGCTACATCGAGCAGCGCTATGCCATCCAGGCCGGCTCCTACATGGTGGACAGCCAGCTTTCGTTCATCGGAATGAACAGCATCCCCAGGAACGTCTCCTCCGTGGATATCGATTATTCCATGATTATCCCCAGGATGGAGAAGGGCTACAAGAACGAGGCACAGTACTCCAAGCTTGATTTCTATCAGAATGGGGACAAGAAACCCACGGAGATCGGCCGCGGCCGCAACAATAGCAAGAGGGTGGATTCGAAGGTCAGCTGGTTTGCATTCCAGCAGCAGTTTTTCTCCGCCATCTTCCGCGCCAAGAACCAGTACTCCTCCGGATCTTTCGACATCAGTTTCTTCCCTCAGGAGGATGAATCCCGCAACCTGATGGCCTGCACGGCCAGGATGCGCATGGAGTACCGTCCTGGGCAGGACAATGTCATCCCCTTCGAGATGTACCTTGGCCCCAACCACTACAAGACCCTCCGCGAGTATGATCAGAAATACGAGAAGATAATCCCTCTGGGAGGATCCCTGGTGGGTTGGTTCACCAAGTTCGTGATCATCCCTCTGTTCGATTTCTTCCACCGTTTCATCTCCAACTTCGGTCTGATCATCCTGCTGATGACGATTGTCATCAAGACGGTGGTGTTCCCGTTGACTTATAAATCCTACGCTTCTTCCGCCATCATGGCTATCCTGAAGCCGGAAATAGAGAAGATCAACGCGAAGTATCCCAAGCAGGAGGATGCCATGAAGAAGCAGCAGGCCACGATGGCCTTGTACAATAAAGCCGGAGCCAATCCCATGGGAGGATGTCTGCCTACGTTGCTGACTTTCCCTATACTCTGGGCAATGTTCCGCTTCTTCCCTGCATCCATCGAGCTGCGTCAGCAGCCCTTCCTCTGGGCACACGACCTCTCCACCTACGATGCAATCCTGGACTTCGGCCACAGAGTGCCGCTGATTGGGGATCACCTTTCCCTTTTTGCGCTGCTGATGGCCGTCACGATGTGGATCTATTCGAAGATGACCATGAGCGGCCAGGCAACCGGCAACGATCCCAATGCTCAGAGCATGCAGTTCATGAGCAAGTGGATGATGCCTATCATGATGTTCTTCATCTGTAACAGCCTGTCCGCCGCTCTTAGCTACTACTACCTGCTTTCCCAGCTCATCAGCATGCTGCAGATCTGGATTATCCGCAAGTTCATAGTCAAGCCCGAAGCGGTTTATGCCAAGATGGCTGCCGCTGAGAACAAGCCCGTGAAGAAGAGCAAGTGGCAGCAGAGGCTGGAAGAGGCGCAGAGGATGCAGGAGCAGCAGATGCGCCAGAAAAACAACCGCAGATAATGATTGCATACAATCTAGAGAGGATTAAAACTGAAC
Source organism: Bacteroidales bacterium (assembly GCA_017962925.1). GTDB lineage: Bacteria > Bacteroidota > Bacteroidia > Bacteroidales > UBA932 > Cryptobacteroides. Next base: position 4,346 of record JAGCUK010000027.1, on the reverse strand, counting down.
TGCCATCAGGAGTGAAACTGGTGGCAGTTTCAAAATTCCATCCTCTCGAAGCCATTCTAGAGGCCTACAACGAGGGTCAGAGGGCCTTCGGAGAGAACCGTCCGCAGGAATTTGCCCGCAAGGCCGTGCAGTTGCCGCAGGATATAGAATGGCATTTCATAGGGCATCTTCAGACAAACAAACTCAAACTAGTGCTGCCTTACGCTTCCCTAGTGGAATCGGTGGATACACTTCATCTTCTCGAAGCAATCAACGCCTGGGGAGAAAAGAATGAAAAGGTTACAGATATCCTGCTGGAAGTACATATCGGTGCGGAGGAAACCAAACAGGGATTTACTCCCTCCGAGGTCAAGGCCGTACTGCAAATGGCCGGCGAATTCCCTTACGTGCGTTTCTGCGGCCTGATGGGCATGGCATCGCATACCGACGACGAAGAAGCCATACGCGGCGATTTCGCTGTAATCAAGGGGCTGTTCGATGATTGCAAGGCTGCCTATCCTTCACTGGCGGGATTTGCGCAGCTATCTATAGGAATGTCCGACGACTGGCGCATAGCATTGGATTATGGATGCACCGAGGTCAGGATCGGCACAGCGATATTTGGAAACAGAAGCTATTGAACACTATGAATAAAGGACTACTCCTCACTATCCTGGTACTGCTTTCCTGCAATTCTACCGCCCCGTTGAAACTGAACGGGGAGGTCAAGACCCTGGATGCAGTGGATATCAAATCCGAATCGGCCGTGCTGAAGGGCTCTATTTCCGGATTCGACTTCGCTCCCCGCGAGGTTGGTTTCGAATGGGGATATGCTCCCGATAAGCTGAGCTACGTGCTCCAGTCCGCCGATATCCTGGATAGCGGCTCAGGCTTCTTCTCCGAGAAACTCTCGGGCCTGAACGACGCGGTAACCATATATTATCGTGCCTACGCTCTTTTCTGGAAAGGGGAGGCGGCCTACCGTTTCGGCGAGGTCCGTTCATTCAAGACGCTTCAGGAGGATGATAAGCCCCAGCCCGGGCCTGGCACAGATACTCCCACAGGCTCTGTAACGCCTCCCGGATGGTACGAGCTTCCGTCGATGAACATCGGCCTGAGTGGTTCCTACATGATGAATAAGGATAATACTGACCAGTATTACACCTGGCACATGTGCTCCGGCGGAGAGAAGGGCCCCGGAGGCAAGACAGCGCGTAATTACACCGTGTGCTTCAGCGCAGAGCAGCATTGCCCCGTGTGGGTGGCGGCTCCCAGGCACGACATGTATGTAGGAAACGCAGGGCGCACCAATGCATATCGTCAGGATGCATCCATCCCTCTTGACATCCAGTACAACGCGACAACTACCGGCGGCGGATGCAACAAGGGCCATATGCTGGGTTCTGCAGAAAGGACCTCATCTACCGAAACCAACAGGGACGTATTCTTCTATCCCAACATCGCTCCGCAGCTCTCCGGAGGCTTCAATACCGGTGGCGGCGGATGGAACACCCTCGAAGACTGGGTAGATAAGCAGGTGTGCGCAGATACCCTCTACGAGGTGCTGGGATGCTATTTCAAGGAGTTTACGGATGGCTACGGCAACAACGTGAAGCCCGCCAAGATCAGCTTTGGCGGACTGGACGATGCCGGATTCCCCACCATGTTCTATTATGTGTTGCTCCGCACAAAGAGCGGCGACAGCGGAAAGGCCCTGAAAGACTGCAGTGCCTCCGAACTGAAATGTGCTGCCTTCGTGCGTTCGCACTCGAATGACCTGAAGGGACAGAAGGTGAGTTCCAAGGAGATGATGAGCGTGGCAGACCTGGAGAAGATAACGGGCGTGACCTATTTCCCCAATGTGCCGAACGCGCCGAAAAGCAGTTTCAGCGCATCAGACTGGGGTTTGTAGAAATTTTTTACATTTTTCTTGCATATTAAAAAACTTATTTCGTTATTTGCAAAAGAATGATGACAATTGCTAATATCTGGTGGTGGCGCTTACAACTCTAAAAGTCGTAAGTTCCATTGCCGTATATATAGGAGTCAAGCAGCATATCGGACTTACGATATGCTGCTTTTTTATGTGAAAACCAAACAATTAAACAATACATACCATGAAACAGAAAAAGTACATGCTCCCGGAATCCGAGATTCCCACTCATTATTTCAACATTCAGGCAATCATGCCCAACAAGCCTCTGCCTTTCCTTCATCCCGCCACACGCCAGCCGCTGAAGCCGGAAGATCTCTATCCCATCTTCTGCAAGGCCTGCGCCGATCAGGAATTGAATCAGACCGATGAGTGGATCCCTATCCCCGAGGAAGTGCGCGAGCAGTATGCGGCATATCGCTGCACCCCGCTCGTACGCGCCTACGAACTGGAGAAGGCCCTCGGTACGCCTGCACACATCTACTTCAAGAATGAGAGTGTGTCCCCTGCAGGCAGCCACAAGCTGAATTCCGCCCTTGCACAGGCCTATTATGCTAAGGAGCAGGGTATCACCAACCTTACCACCGAGACCGGTGCGGGTCAGTGGGGTGGTGCTCTTTCTTATGCCACCAAGAAGTTCGGCATCGACTGCGCCGTTTACATGGTGAAGGTCAGCTATGAGCAGAAGCCCTACAGGCGCTCCATCATGCAGACTTTCGGTGCCGCCATTACTCCTTCTCCTTCAATGAGTACACGTGCAGGTAAGGATATCATCACCCGCAACCCTAACGACAAGGGCTCCCTCGGCTGCGCTATTTCAGAGGCAATCGAGCTGGCAGTGAATACTCCTAACTGCAAATATGCCCTCGGCTCCGTGCTGAACCACGTCTGCCTGCATCAGACCATCATCGGTCTGGAGGCGGAAAAGCAGATGGAGCTGGCAGGGGAGTACCCGGACATCGTGATCGCCTGCTTCGGCGGCGGATCCAACTTCTCCGGCATAGCCTATCCGTTCATGCGTCATAACATCCAGGACGGCAAAAAGACCCGTTTCATCGCGGCAGAACCCTATTCCTGCCCTAAGCTGACGAAGGGTAAGTTCGAGTATGACTTCGGTGATGAGGCTGGCATGACCCCTCTCCTGCCGATGTTCACCCTCGGCCATACCTTCAAACCTGCATCCAGTCATGCTGGTGGCCTGCGTTACCACGGTGCCGGTGTTATCATGTCACAGTTGTTGAAGGATGGATACATGGAGGCAGTGGATATCGAGCAGCTGGATTCCTTCCGCGCCGGCGTCCTCTTCGCCCAGACCGAAGGTATCATCCCCGCTCCGGAGAGCTGCCATGCTATCGCGGCAACCATCAACGAAGCTCTCAAGTGCAAGGAGACAGGCGAGGCCAAGACCATCCTCTTCAACCTCTCCGGCCACGGATTCGTGGATATGAGTGCATACGACAGCTACTTCTCCGGCGAGATGCAGAACTATCACGTCTCCGAAGAAGATCTGAAAACTTTCATCAAGAGTGCCGACGAACTTAACAAGTAGCAGCGGATGGCTAAATTGATTTATAGCAGGGGGGCACAGTTGCTGTTCCTGGCGGTGTGCCCCATCCTGTTTCTGGTATTTGTGCTGGTTTATGAGCCTGCCAGGCTGCAGCAATGTCTGCTGTTCCTGGTCCCTTATCTGATTGTCGCAGTCATTTATATTCTTGCGTCATTCAAGACGAAGGAAGATAAACAGCCGGAAATAAAGGCTCCCGAGGCAAAAATGATAAACTTCGTGGACATCTACCAGAGACCTAAACTAACTGTGGCGCCTCAGGATGTGTTATACATCGAGGCAAAGGAAAACTATGTCGATATCCATTATATCGAAGGCCTGAAACTAAAAAAGTATGAATTGAGAGCCACTATGGCATCGCTCGAAGAAGTTGCCACTGAACATGGCCTGATACGCTGCCAACGCTCTTTCTACGTAAATCCGAAGCATGTTACCGTTCTGAGGAAAGGAAGCCTTGGCCAGGTGTTTGCCGAATTGGATGAAAGCGGTCTGCCTGGAATACCTGTTTCCAGGAAATACTACGACGAGCTTTCTAAATTGATTTAAAGAAATCCTGAAGGGCGGATCTGGTCTTCAGATTGATGGCATAATCCTCTGCGCAGGCCCCCTGGGCAGAGGATATTCCTCCGCATATATCCACACCGGCGATGCGCTTGCTTTTTATGGCGGATGTGATCCCGTCCAGAAGCTCCTGGAGGCTGGCTTCACCTTGATTCCAGTTGGTGCGCGCATAGTCCCGGGAGAGATAATCCAGGTCTATGCTGAGGTAGATATCTTCCGCTTCATCCGACAGCATGAGATTGAAACGCCTGGAATGTGCCACCCAGCCGCCGCAGGAGAGGATTCCTTCCCCAAATGCCGGCTCCTGAT
>JAGCUK010000026.1 GCA_017962925.1 Bacteroidales bacterium | reverse complement strand
TACCTGTTTCCAGGAAATACTACGACGAGCTTTCTAAATTGATTTAAAGAAATCCTGAAGGGCGGATCTGGTCTTCAGATTGATGGCATAATCCTCTGCGCAGGCCCCCTGTGCAGAGGATATTCCTCCACATATGTCCACCCCGGCGAGGCGCTTGCCTTCGATGGCAGATGAAACCTGTTCCAGAAGCTCCTGGAGGCTGGCATTGCCCTGGTTCCAGTTGGTGCGGGCATAATCCCGGGAAAGATAATCCAGGTCTATGCTGAGGTAGATATCTTCCGCTTCATCCGACAGCATGAGATTGAAACGCCTGGAATGTGCCACCCAGCCGCCGCAGGAGAGGATTCCTTCCCCAAATGCCGGCTCCTGATCATCGGGATGATTGTCGAATAAAACCAGTTTTGCAGGGGCTTCCAGACGCCTCATGAAGATATCGCTGAGATAGTGGTAATCGCCTCCGTCTATCCAATGTAATGCATTGAGTGGCAGGGGATTAAGCGCTCGCACGATTTCGGACTCTACATCGGCGTCGCAATAGCATGTAGTGCCTTCCAGGTGCTGCAGGTCCACGGATATGGCCCCTTCCGGCGACCAGTTCTCGTCGGAAAAAAGGCTGCTCATATGCACCAAAACGCATTTCATTCACCCCAAAATTAGGAAAAATCCAAAAAATAACCTAAATTTGTCTGATTCAGTTAGTATATATGGCCGCCGAAGCAATATTTCCTCTGGATTCTGAAAAGGTCTATTTCTCGATGGACGAGTTGTCGCTCGACACCGGGGAGGGGGAAATGGCGACAATGAAAATGGGCGTGTGGATTTCTTACGACCCCATTCGAATTCACAAGATGATAGTTAAGGAGAAATGTCTCAAGGTAGATGAGATGGAAGTGCTGCGTCCCCTCGAGAGCAAACTCCGCAAGGCAGACCCCGATTATTACAAGCGTTTCGTGGGCCTCAAACTCATCATCGACTATCCCGGCTATAGCAGCGGAATCGTGGCTAGCATCCCCTTCGAAAACGATCCTCTCGGATTCTACAAATGGTGGCGCAAGGGCGGTCACGAGGATAAGGTGTACCTTTCCCTCGGCCGTCAGATCCAGCTTTTCCAGAAGGTTGCCCTCATGGATCCCAAACTTATACTGAAGAAAGACCTGGAATTGCTTAGGCATTAAAATATGGATAACCAATTGAAAATCACCTGTCTCCATGGCGAGCATGTCGCCCTTGGAGCAAAAATGAGCCCTTTCGCTGGCTTCGACATGCCCATTCAATATAGTTCGATCACCGAGGAGCACAATGCCGTCCGCCAGAACGTCGGTATGTTCGATGTTTCCCACATGGGCGAGATCTTTGTCAACGGCCCTCAGGCAGAAGCCTTCGTGAATCATATCTTCACTAACGACGTCCGTCCCATGGAGCCCGGTTCCATTCTCTATGGCATGATGCTTTATGAGGACGGTGGCACTGTGGATGATCTGCTGGTCTATAAGGAATATGCTCCCAACGCTTTCCTGCTGGTGGTGAATGCTGCCAACATCGACAAGGATTATGAGTGGATACTGAAGAATGCCGAAGGGTTCGAGGTGGGAATTCTCAACGATTCCGACAATTGGGGCCAGCTGGCAGTCCAGGGTCCTGCCGCCGAACAGGTGGTGGGCAAAGTGCTCGGCATGGATCTTTCCGGCCTTGCATTCTATCATTTCGTAGATTCCGAGCTCTATGGCAAGCGCGCAATCGTCAGCCGCACAGGCTATACCGGAGAGGATGGATTTGAGATTTATGCTACGCCCGAGGCGATAGTAGATCTCTGGAAGACCTTCCTTGCCGCCGGCGTCGCTCCTTGCGGCCTTGGCTGCCGGGATACCCTCCGCTTCGAGGCAGGCCTTCCTCTTTATGGGGATGAGCTCACGCCGGAGATATCTCCCGTGATGGCAGGTTTCTCCATGTTCTGTAAGTTGGACAAGCCCGAATTCATCGGTAAGGACTCCCTTGTGAAGCAGAAGACCGAAGGCGTGGCAAAGAAGCTGGTCGGCATCGAAATCGCCGACAGGGCTATCCCTCGCGCAGGTTATCCCGTGGTGCTGGACGACGGCACCCAGGTTGGCGTAGTGACCACTGGCTACCATTCCATCTCCCTGGACAAGAGCATTTGCTTTGCGCTGGTAGATGCCGCCTACGCACCTCACGGCACCAAGCTGAACATACAGATCCGCCACAAAGTATTCCCCGGCGAGACTGTCAAGAAAAGATTCTATCAAACAAACTATAAGAAATGAGCAAGATTAACGACGAGCTTCTCTACAGCGAATCCCACGAATGGGTTAAAGTAGACGGCAATATCGCCATTATCGGCGTAAGCGACTTCGCACAGGAAGAAATGGGTGACATCACCTATGTGGATGTTCCTGCCGAGGGTGACAGCGTGACCAAGGGAGAGGACTTCGGCGCTCTCGAAAGCGTGAAGGCCTCCAGCGAACTTTATTCCCCTGTCAGCGGCGAAGTTGTCGCTGTCAACGAAGAACTGGAAGATAAACCCGAACTCATCAACGAGGATCCTTACGGAGCCTGGATCATAAAGGTCGAGATGAGCGACAATGGCGAACTCGAAGACCTTCTTACCGCAGCAGCCTACGCTGAAATAGCAAAATAATCAGTCATGGCGGGATTTTCTTATTTCCCTCATACTGACGATGATATCCGCGTGATGCTCGAGCGCGCAGGCGTCCGTAATTTGGACGGCCTCTACTCGGATGTTCCCGCGGATTTCATTTATCAGGGTGAGTACGACCTGCCGGACGCCATGAGCGAGCAGCAGGTGCGTGATTTCTTCGAGAAGCTCGGAGAAAAGAACACCAAACTCAAGGTTTTCGTGGGGCAGGGGGCTTATGACCATTATGTCCCTGCGGTGATTCCCTACATCACCTCCCGTTCCGAATTCCTTACGGCCTACACTCCTTACCAGTGCGAGATTTCGCAGGGTACGCTCCGCTATATCTTCGAGTGGCAGTCGATGATCTGCCGCCTCACCGGCCTGGATGTGTCCAATGCAAGCATGTACGACGGCCCTTCAGCCGCTGCCGAGGCACTCCGTATGGCTGTTGCATGCACCCGCAAGCGCAACAAGGTGATAGTATCTACCAAGTTGATGCAGAATGTGCTGGATGTGGTGAAGACCTACCTGAAGTATCCTGATATCGAGGTGGTATTTGCATGGGATGTGCTGGATGAGCTCGGCCCGGATGTGGCCGGCGTGCTGGTGCCTTCCATCTGCCGCCATGGCGTGATTCAGGATCTTACCGGATATGCCGAGAAGGTGCATGAAGCAGGCGCTTTGCTGATCGAGTATTGCGATCCTTCCGCCCTCGCGGTGCTCAAGACTCCCGATGAATGGGGTGCTGATATCGCTGTGGGTGATGCGCAGCCGCTCGGCATGCCTATATGCTACGGTGGCCCTTACGCCGGCTTCATCGCCTGCAAACAGGACTACATGCGCAAGATTCCCGGCCGCATAGTCGGACAGAGTGTGGATGCCTCCGGCAAGCGTTGTTTCGTGCTGACCCTTCAGGCGCGCGAGCAGCACATCCGCCGCGAGAAGGCCACTTCCAATATCTGCTCCAACGAGAGTCTGATGGCGCTCTGGGCGACGGTTTATCTATCCCTGATGGGGCCTGAAGGCCTCCGCAAGGTGAATGAGCTTTCCTGCGCCGGCGCACATTATCTCTACGATGAACTTCTCAAGACCGGTCGCTTCGAGGAAGCCTTCCCCGGAAGGCCTTTCCTCAAGGAGTTCTGCCTGAAGTCGAAGGTGGATATCCCCACGCTTCAGCAGAAGCTCCTCGACGCGGGATTCTTCGGCGCCCTCGAGATCGACGGGTATGTTACTTTCTGTGTTACCGAGAAGCGTACCAAGGAGGAAATTGATGCGCTTGTTAATGTTGTCAGGGGGATCGCGTTATGAAGTACTACGATAAATTGATTTTCGAACTCAGTCATCCCGGTCGCATTGGCTATTCCCTGCCTGCAGCGGCTCTGCAGCAGTACCCCTTCTTCGCAGAAAAATGCTCATCAGGGGCAGCTGCTGACGACGCCGCGAAGACGGACAAAGCTACTGCGAGCCTTTCTTTTGGCGAGCAGAGGTTTGCCCGCGTAGCGGCCCTCTGCAATATTCCTAAGGCAATTTTAAGGGAAAGCAAGTTGGATCTGCCGGAGGTCAGCGAGGTTGACGTGGTGCGTCATTATACCAATCTGAGTCAGATGAACTTCGGTGTGGATACCGGTTTCTATCCGCTGGGATCCTGCACCATGAAGTATAACCCCAAAATCAACGAAGAAATCGCCAATCATCCGCTGTTTACCGGATTGCATCCTCTGCAGCCCGCTGAGACCGTTAAAGGCGCCCAGGAGGTGATTGATGGCCTGGACAAGGCTCTGGCGGCGATTACAGGGATGAAGCATTTCACCTTCCTGCCTTGCGCCGGCGCTCATGGCGAACTCACCGGCCTGATGCTGATGAGGGAGTATCATATGGCTCGCGGCGATGCTGCCCGTACCAAGGTCATCGTCCCCGATAGTGCCCACGGCACCAACCCTGCATCTGCAGCGGTCTGCGGTCTGGAAATCGTTGAAGTTAAGTCCGGAGCGGATGGTCTTGTGGATGTAGAATCCCTCAAGCCTCTGCTCGGTCCGGATATCGCCGGTATCATGATGACCAACCCAAATACTCTCGGACTCTTCGAACGCCAGATCGGGGAGATCGCCAAACTCGTCCACGATTGCGGCGGTCTGCTCTACTACGATGGCGCGAACATGAATCCTCTGCTCGGAAAGGTCCGCCCCGGCGACATGGGCTTCGACATCATGCATCTCAATCTGCACAAGACCTTCTCCACTCCTCATGGCGGTGGCGGCCCCGGAAGCGGCCCCGTTGGCGTAGGGGAGAGGGTGCTGCCTTATCTGCATACACCTCAGACTTCCGGATTCCATGGCAACTTCGGCGTGATGCTGCGCGCATATGCATATATCCTCATGCTCGGCAAGCAGAACGTGAAGCTGGCAGGCCCTCTGGCCGTGCTGGGCGCCAACTACATCAAGGAATCCCTGAAGGATTGCTACAAGCTGCCCATTCCTTCCGTCTGCAAGCATGAATTCGTGTTCGACGGCCTTATCAATGACGGCGCGCGCGAAGGAAAGGCCGGTGCAACCACGCTGGACGTGGCAAAGCGTCTGCTGGACTATGGCTTCCATGCTCCCACCATCTACTTCCCGCTGCTCTTCCATCAGGCAATCATGATCGAGCCTACGGAAACCGAGTCGCTGGAGACCCTGGACGAGTTCATCGCTGTGATGCGGAAGATCGCAGCAGAAGCAGCCGAAGATCCCGATATCCTGCACGGAGCGCCTCACAACACGCCTATCGGGCGTCCGGATGAGACGACTGCCGCAAGAAATCCTATCTTGAAAGCATGAAAAAATTGATGATTGCAGGCCTGATAATTCTTCAGGCCTGCTCTTCTTCCAATTATGTGGAAGAACGTTTTGCCGAGACCACGCCCGAGGGCATAAGCACTGCGGTTGCTCACCGCGGCTGCTGGCTGCGCGAGAACGATGGCGAGTATTACATCCCCGAGAACAGCACCTACGGCATAGAGATGGCCGCTCGTTACGGGTATCCTTCAATCGAGCTGGATGTGAAATACACTCTGGATAATGTGATGGTCGTGATGCACGATGGCACCATCAACCGCACCATGCGCAATGCGGCTGATTATTCGCGCATTGAGAAGCCTGTGCGTGTGAGTGATATGATGTTCGAAGATCTCCGCCAGGATTATGTGCTGGAGTCATCCGATCCGGCGCAGCGCACGCCCATCCCTACTTTGAAGGAGATGCTTCTGGCGTGCAAAAAGACCGGGGTGATACCCATGCTGCACAGCAAGGTGCTGGAGTCCTATGAGCTGGCGCAGAAGATATTGGGGGATAAGTGGATAGCGTTCGATGCTAACTATCCGTCCATGAAGTATGCCCGCAGTGTTTCGGACTGCCTGGTGCTCTGGGATCCGGACCGTCTTCCTGCCGAAGAAACCGTCGCTCTGCTGAAGGAGATCGGTGGCTGGTGCGGGATGAGCACGATGAAATATGACATGCAGGATGCCGCGTACATCGCCGCCATGCAGGCCGGTGGATGCGTCACGCAGTCATCCATCTTCCCAACACCTCACGAGCAAAGGGCGCTGCAGGACGGCACGGACATTGAGCTATCGGATTTCTACTGGTTCCAGACCAACAGCCGCGAGCCTGTTTCGACTGTTTGCGAGGAGGTAGAATTGAAGGCGGGGGAGACCTGGCAGAGTCCTGCGGTGGAAGTAGGGGATTTCGCTGCTCTCACGCTTGAGATTTCCTTCGCGGGCGCCCTGGAGTTGCAGGTGGATGATCACCGCGACCTAGGCAAAAATGGTGGCTGGCAGTATGCTCCCCGCGTGTATGGGTTCGAGCATCCGGCTCCGGCTGCAGAGAAGCTGGGCCTGCGCTTGTACAAGACCGCTCCATCCTTCCGCATCGTTGCCGAGGAAGATATCGTTGTTAAGATAAATACTTGTGTTTATGAGATTTAGGTTCATTCTTCCGGCGCTGGTGGCGCTATCCGTGGCATCCTGCTACAGCGTCAAGATAATTGATCCGATGCCTTTGAAGGACGTTCTGGAGGTGGCCGGCAGGCAGGGTGTCGCGTGCGACGGATCCTATTATTATGTTTCTGGTTCGACCGATTTATACAAGTACTCCCTGAAAGGTGATTTAATAAAGTCGAATAGCACTCCTTTTGAGTCGATTAGCACCGGCTCTCCCAATCACATCGGCGATATCGATGTCTACAATGGAGAGATCTATGCCGGTTGCGAGTACTTCATGGACGGAGTCGGCAAGAATATCCAGATAGCTGTCTATGATGCCAATTCGCTGGAGTATAAACGTTCCATTCCTTTCCTGGCTGAATCCGGCCAAGTTGAGTGCTGCGGCATCACCATCGACCGCACTCGCAAGCTTGTCTGGCTGGCGGATTGGGTGGATGGAAATTATCTTTACTGCTATTCTCTGGAGAATGGCGCGTACAAGGGCAAAGTGGCTCTGGATCCTGCTCCAAAGCTGCAGCAGGGTATTTATTGCAGGACGACCGACGGCTGCATACTGATTACCAGCGACGACGGAGATGCGGATAAGGATGAGCCGGATCATCTGTATATCTGCAATCCTTACAAGGATGGCTCTGACGTGCTCCTGGATAAGGCTGAAGTGATTGAGTTCATGGCAACGAAATCATTCCGCCGCGCCGGCGAAATCGAAGGGCTTTGCATCAATCCGGAAAATGGAGAATTGATTGTCTTGTCGAATCGTGGCGCCCGTATCATCCTGGGTATGCCCAGCGGTTTCTACGAGGGCTACGACCACGAAATTCACGAGCTGTATATTTTCTAGTCGATAGAAATGACTGTGAGGACATCCTCTTCCACTCGGAAGCGGATGTTCTTTCCGTTATAGGAGAGTCCGTAGATGCGCGTGGGGTCGTCCTGATAGGCAGGACGCGGGTCTTGGGCTAGAATCTGGCGGAGCGTTTTATCCGTGGCATCTTCGTGGCAGGCGAAAACGACCTTCAGGCGAGCCTCTGGGCGTTCTTTTGCGAACCCTGAGCGGGCCTCCGGATGAGAATCCGCGTACACTATATATGGTTTGATGTCGAAGATTGGTGTGCCATCCACCAGATCGGCGCCGAGGACTTTTATTTGGCCCGAGGCGGCATCGATGGAGGCGATACGTACGGAGGATAGTCCGAGGGGATTGGGGCGATACGGGGAGCGAGTGGCGAATACTCCCATCTTCTCGTTGCCTCCCAGGCGCGGCGGACGCACTTTGCTGGCAACTCCTTCGAACGGGCCATCGCCGGCGGCATCTGACGGCCGGTTCAGGCTGAATCCCCAGATCAACCAGATGTAATCGAATCCCTCCAGGCCATCCAGCATCGCAGGTTCATATCCCTCGCAGAACTCCACCGTGCCGGGCAAATCGGGCACTATGCCGGCCTGGCGGGGAGTTCCGAACTTCTCGCTCAGCGGACCATGGTAGAATGCGATGGGCTTAATTTCCATATCCGGCCATTTCTGCCTTGTAGGTACGGTAGAGGCTATCCAGAGCGGGCAGATTCTCTTTCTTGATGGGTTCGGCGGAAGGGGATTCCAGCTTAAGCGGATCCACCGGCGTGCCGTTCTTCCACACGCTGAAATCCAGATGCGGCCCGGTGGCGGTGCCGGTCATCCCCACATAACCGATAACCTGGCCCTGAGCCACGCGTACGCCGGCTTTGATGCCCTTGGCAAAACCGCGCAGATGCAGGTAGCCGGTGGTGTAGACGCTGTTGTGGCGGATCTTGATCATGTTGCCTGCTCCACCCTTGCCGACGCCTGCGGAGAGCACCACACCGTCGCCAAGTGCATGTACAGGCGTGCCTGAAGGAGCGGCGTAATCTACTGCCGTATGGGGACGGACGACGCCGTGTACGGGATGCACGCGGTGATAACTGAAGCGGCTGCTGATGCGGGTGAACTTAAGGGGAGCCTTCAGGAAGGCCTTGCGCATGGATTCACCCTTTTGGTTCCAGTATTTGTTGCCGTTGTCGCCCTGGTCGTAGCGGATGGCATAAAGAGTGTCTCGGCCGCGGGTGTATTCCGCGAAGTCGATGCCCAGAATGTCGATAACCTCGTCTTCGCAGACGCGCTGTTGGTAGAATGCACGGAAACGGTCGCCCTCATGCAGACCGAAGAAGTCCACGGTCCAGGCATAGACATCTGCCAGTTCAAGGAGTAGGAGGGGAGATGCCCCGGCGGCTATCATGTCGTTCCAGAGGGAGTTCTTGATGGTGACGTCGGTGTATTTGCGGACTGTGTCTACTTGCTTGGCCACGTTCCAAACGGCGAGCGAATCATAGCACTGGAATACTGTGGAGTTGATGCGGTCTTTCTGGTAAACAACGTAGCGGAGGAGTGGTGCGAGCGTGTCGCCGGCATAATAGGCATCCACCTGGTTACCTGCACGGAGTTTGGTGACGTCGAACTGCCCGTCGCAGGCTTTGGTGAGGTTGGCTATCTGGTTTCCAGGCATGCCCAGGCGGGTGAACAGCTTGTAGAACACCTCGCCGGACTGGACTTTGCTCTCTCTGATTGTGAGCGTATCTGTTCGGAACCCCAGAGGCCAGACCTTCTCCTCTTCCTGTGTTGTCGATTTTTTATGGCACGCGCATATCGCCAGTGCACAAAGTATCAAGATCGCGCTTTTCCTTATCATATCGCGAAGATAGTGATTTTTCCCGGTATTTCCCCGCTCAGACTCATTTCTCGTGCCCTGGTGAGTCTGAACGGTCGGTTTTGCCCGGTGCAGACTCAAATCACGGGGTCCAGCGTGTCTGCCCTGCCTGTTTCCCCGCCTGCAGACTCAAATCCCGGGGTCTGGTGAGTCTGCCCTGCCTGTTTTGCCACCTGCAGACTCAAATCCGGGTGTCCAGCGTGTCTGCCCTGCCTGTTTTGCCACCTGCAGACTCAAATCCGGGTGTCCAGCGAGTCTGCAGGCGGTGGGCTAAGGCCGCCGGCGAGGAGGGCCTTCCGACGAGCCCCCCGCAGCCGGCGCGCGCTGTAGCCGCCACTCCTGCCACCGAGTGGCGGCGTTGCCCATCACCACCCGGACCCCTCATGACACCCGGGCCCTCACGTCAATCACCTTTTATTCCGCGCCGCCAAAGGAAACATCGCATTCACCTCACTAACCGAAAGACTCGTACACCGAGCCACCTGAGCATTTGACCCGCCATAATCATTCTTCAGAATAACCGCCAACTGCTTTTGTTTCATATAATCCAAATCCCTAGGATAATTCACTTTAAACATTTCCCGGCAAATCTTAAGACTCAACGAAAACATTTCCTCATCATTCAGATGCGGCACCTCACCATACCTCTTTGCAACCTCCACTTGCGCCTCCACATTCTTATACATATTCATTACAAATTGCCTCGCATTATCAAAGAACAGCATCGCCCGTTTATAATCAACGAAAGATGCCGGATTGGCACAACCGTCTTTAACGAGAATGCTGCTATCTACATTAGTTACCAGCCTGGAACTCGTGAATGCCCTGAGCTCCCTGGTCTTCAGTTTACTCACACTTATTCCACCTGTATCCAGAAAAGGATTGAAGTACAGATATCCCGTGCACCAGGGATATGCCAGCGGGTTAACGTCTTCCCTGACCACGAATGGATTGCGGATAACGTAGGCTATCTCGTCGCGCAACTGCTTCAGGTTAGTGATTTCAGTTTTCCCAGGGGTCATCTGTTCAACTATGTACGGGCGTCCATGCCTTTTAAGATATCTGTTGAGTGAGTTCTTAAGCAGTTCAAAAAAGAGTAGGCAATCCGTTTCCGTCCCTTCCAGGATGAAGTGAAGATGGTTGGACATTATTGCGTATACAAGGATTCTGCAATTTGATTGGGTAATTGCTATGGCGATCAAGTTGGTGATTATAATGTATTCCTCGATGTTTCTGAAGATGATTTCGTTTTCGAGGGGGGATGTGTAGATGTGGTAGAATGGGCCGGAGTGGTTGAATTGGATTTCGCATTGAGTAAATGTTCTGATCATGGTCGTGTGTTTTGTTTGGCTGCAATATATGAATGTTTGTTGGGTATTTCGGGGGTTAGGTAGGGGGTAAAATTTGAATTAAATGTTTGCGATATGTTAACCGCTTGATTTTCAGGTATGCAGACTCAAATCCGGGGGTCTGGTGAGTCTGGATGGTCGGTTTTGCCGGGTGCAGACTCAAATCAAGGGGTCTGGTGAGTCTGAACGGCCGATATTAACCGGGTTTTAGCGAGTGGCGGTAATGTTAATTACCGATTTTTATTAAATTTGTAGAATATGAAGATTCTCCTGACAATGATTCTGGCCATGCTGGCGGGTGCACCGGATGGCAATGACAAAATAATCGAGCAATTCCAAAACCCTACCCGGGCAGCACGGCCGTATGTATGGTGGCACTGGATGGATGGCGAGGTGTCCCTGGATGGCATCAAGAAGGATCTGGAGTGGATGGATGCTGTGGGGATCGCCGGGTTCCACCAGTTCGACGCCGGGGGAGTGAACATGCCCAAGGCGGCACCGTTCAAACGCCCCTACCTCAGCGAAACCTGGAAAGAAGCCTTCCGCTATGCCGTGCAGAAAGCCGACTCATTAAACATGGAAATGGCTATCGCGAGCGCACCCGGCTGGAGCAGCACCGGCGGCCCCTGGGTCAGCCCCGAAGACGCCATGAAGAAACTCGAATGGCAGACCATCGAAACCCAAGGCGGCCAGATCGACCTGAAACTCCCCGACCTCAAAAAGATCACCGGCCCCTACCAGGACATCCCCCGCAAAGCGGAACACATTGACATAGAACCCTACGGATACGACGTGGCGGTGGTCGCCGTCCAACTCACACCGGACGACCGCACGATGGAAGAACTCGGCGCCAAGGTCACCAAAGAAAGCGCCGACAAAGAAGGCTGCAAAACCATCACCATAGAATTCCCCCGCAAACAGCAGATAAGAGCCTTCACCCTTCGCGCATCCGCAGGCGGGTTCCGCCCCAGGGAAGGAGATGCCTACAGCAAAAATGAGATTCAGTATAGCAACGACGGCAAGAAGTGGCAAACCCTCACCAAGGTAATTAAATCCCCCCTTGATTATGTGACGGTGAATGCCAGCGCAAAAGCACGCTTCTTCCGTGCAATTGGCGAAAAACTGATTGATCTTGAGCTATTTACAACAAAAAAAATCCAGCAGTTCGAGGAAAAGGCCGGTTATTGTTTCCCTTACGATTTCAACAAACAATCATTTTGGATAGCTGAAAAGTTTAGCCGCAATACAGAGGTCATCGACCTCACCGACAAACTCAACCCGGACGGCACCCTCAAGTGCGAATTGCCAAATGGCCGCTGGCGCATCTACCGCTTCGGAGCATCACTGACCGGCAAGATGAATCATCCGGCATCACCCAACGCCACCGGCCTGGAAGTGGACAAACTCGACAAGGAGGCCTGGACTCGCTACTTCCACAATTACCTTGATATGTATAAGGAAGCTGCAGGCGGGATGCTTGGCCCCAAAGGCATAACACACTTACTTGTAGATAGTTACGAGGCTGGAACAGAGACCTGGACGACGAATCTTCCCCAGGAGTTTCGTGCCCGCCGCGGCTATGATCTTCTTCCCTGGCTGCCGGTTTTGACTGGAGAGATTATCGGGAGTTCGCTTGAGAGCGAAAAGTTCCTCTCCGACTGGCGCAAGACTCTATCCGAACTCTTTGAGGAAAACTACCAGAGAATCAACGAGATAATCGCCGCCTACGGAATGAAGGGCACATATATCGAATCCCACGAGACCGGTCGCGCGTTCGTCGGCGACGGTATGGCGGTGAAAAAGAA
This sequence comes from Bacteroidales bacterium, assembly GCA_017962925.1. GTDB lineage: Bacteria > Bacteroidota > Bacteroidia > Bacteroidales > UBA932 > Cryptobacteroides. The sequence continues at coordinate 6,031 of JAGCUK010000026.1, read as the reverse complement.
TGCTACCGTTCCCCAATCTGCAATCTGGATGGAGGATTCTCCTTCCGGATCGATGATTCCTTCGGCGATATCTGATATACGCGAAAGCGCTTCCGTGGCGCATATTTACGGGCAGAATATAGCCGCAGCGGAGTCCTTCACCATCAACGGCGACGGCAAGCGCGCGTACACCTACTATCCCGGCAACATCAAGATGGTGGCGGACATTGCCCTGGCGAGCGGCCTGAACCGTTTTGTAATCCACGACAGCGCCAGCCAGCCCTCGGACGACTATCTGCCCGGGCTCGCGCTCTTCCGCTACGGCCAGTGGTTCCACCGCAACGAGACCTGGGCCCCCTACGCGATGGTCTGGACAGATTACCTCGCGCGCAGTTGCCAGATGATGCAGCAGGGCCGGAACGTGGCGGATATTCTCTTGTATTATGGGGAGGATACGAACGCCACGGCCCAGTACGGCGGCGAGAAGCTCGAGTACCTGCCCAGGATTCCAGCGGGCTACAACTTCGATTATGCGAACCCCGACGTGCTGCTGAATGCGGTGCGGACGGATGGGAAGTGCCTGGTGACTGCCAGCGGCCAGCGTTATAAAGTGCTGGTTCTCGGCGGCAACTGCAGGCGTTATATTTCAAAGGAGATAAGCGAGCGGATAGATGCGATCCGGGCGCAGGGCGTGCCTGTTTGCTATGAGGATGAGTTACCGTCCTGCCTGAATGCCAACGGCATCGCCCCGGATGTGGAGATTAGCGGCGCGAGCGGCCTGTGGAATGATGGGTTCCTGTTCGGCGGCGAAGTGCCCAAGAACAGCCGCGGCCACGACAACACCATCGCCGGCATCCAATATGTGCACAGGGAGATCTCCGGCGGCCAGATCTACTGGTTCTGCAACTTCACCCAGAAGCCCTGGGACGGGGAAATCAAGGTCCGCGATGGAGCAAAGTGCGCGGCCCTGCTGAATCCGGAGGATGGCAGCGCGGTGCGTCTGCCGAAGGGCGGCAACGTCCTTACCCTCAAGTTGAAGGCGGGAGATGCGGTATTCGTGATGCTGACCGACCAGCCTCTGAACGTGCCGGCCGCGAAGCCCGAATACACCGAAAAAGAAATCCTCACCCTCGACCGTTGGTGGGATGTGGAATTCAACCAGAAAGGCGGCGAAAAGGCCACCGAGACCTTCTCCGTGCTGAACGACTGGACCGGCAACATCAACGACCCTGTGGTGCGCTACTTCTCCGGAACAGCTAACTACAAATCCGCCTTCACCGTGCCTGCAGGAGCCCTGAACAACCTCAAAGAAGCCAGACTCGACCTCGGAACCGTCTATGTGATGGCAGAGCTGATAATCAACGGCCACAACACCGGAGTGCTCTGGCGCGAACCCTACATCAGCGCAGACATCCTGCCATACCTTAAAGAAGGCGAGAACAGCATAGAAATCAACGTAACCAACCTCTGGGTCAATCGAATGATAGGAGACCGCCAGCGAGGAGAGAAGCCCGTAACCAAAGTACGCCGCTTCTACGTTGCAGGAGATAAACTCCTGCCTTCCGGCTTGCTGGGCCCTGTTAAACTGATAGGAGCGAACTGATGAGTGACGAACTGAATCTTGTACGCGACCTTGCCGTGATCCTCATCTCGGCAGGCGTTTTCACAATTATTTCCAAGGCCCTAAAGCAGCCCCTGATCTTGGGATACATAATCGCAGGATTCCTGATAGGCCCTCACATCAATTTCTTCTTCAACATTTCCAGCGCCGAAGCCGTGCATCAATGGTCCGAAATAGGCCTTATCTTCATGATGTTCGGTCTGGGCCTGGAATTCAGCTTCAAGAAGCTCCTGAAGGTAGGCAGCGGCGCCCTGGTGACCGCCGGAACCAAATTCGTAGGCGTCTTCATAATCGGATTCATAGTGGGCCAGGCACTCAGCTGGACGGTCATGGAAAGCATATTCCTGGCCGGCCTCATGAGCATGTCGTCCACCGCGGTCGTGCTGAAATCCTACGAAGACATGGGCCTAAAGGACAAGCCCTGGGCAGGCCTGGTATTCGGTACCCTGGTAGTAGAAGACCTCATCGCCATCCTACTGATGGTGCTGCTTTCCACCCTCGCGGTGTCTAACAAGTTCGCCGGAGGAGAGCTGGCCGGAGCAATGGCAAAACTCCTCTTCTTCATCATACTGGTATTCGTCGTGGGCATATACCTGATCCCTACGCTGCTGAAGAAAGCCCGCAAGTACCTGAACGACGAGATCCTGCTACTGGTGTGCATAGGTCTCTGCTTCGCGATGGTCACCATTGCATCCGCTGCAGGCTTCTCCTCTGCACTCGGCGCCTTCGTGATGGGCTCCATCATGGCAGAAACCATCGAAAGCGAACACATCGAGCATCTGGTACGCCCCATCAAAGACCTGTTCGGCGCCATTTTCTTCGTGTCGGTAGGTATGATGATCGCCCCTGAGGTAATCCTTCATAACTGGCTGATTATCCTGCTATTGGCAGTACTGGTAATTGCCACGCACATATTCTTCAGCGCCTCCGGCATACTACTGACCGGCAATGGTCTGGAGAACTCCGTGCAGACTGGTTTCAGTCTCGCACAACTCGGTGAATTCGGATTCATCATCGCCGGAGTAGGAGTGAGCTTGGGCGTAATGCGTGATTTCATCTACCCGGTAATCGTGGCAGTATCGGTCATCACCACCTTCACCACGCCGTACATGATACGGCTGGCAGGGCCGTCGCATCAATGGCTGCTGCGCAAACTCAGCCCCCGGACCCTGGCACGTATCGAGCAGATGGAAAGCCACGCCGCTTCGTCCGCTGCGGAAAAGAGCGACTGGCATAAACTGCTGTCGGCCTACTTCCTACGCATCTTCCTCTACAGCGTCATCCTGATCGCTATAATGATTGCCTCCCGCGCATGGCTGGAGCCTCTTGTAGGCCGCCTGATGCCGGATGGAAGCGGATTCCTGCAGAACCTGGTGGCAGTGGGCATCACCCTGCTGATAATGTCGCCGCTGCTCTACGGACTGGCGGTGAACAAAGGCGCCACCGACGTATATGCGCGCAACCTGATGAAAGCGAAACCGTCCAACCGCTGGCCTATCCTGGGCCTGCTGCTGGGCAGATTCTTCCTTGCGCTAGGCTATGTGCTGGCGGTCATCTCCACCCACTTCGAGCTCGCAGGATGGTCGGTAGTACTGCTGCTGGTCGGGGGAGTGATCTTCTTCCTTTTCTCCCGTTCCCGTATGCGCAGCAAGGCCGTTTCCATGGAGAGCCAGTTCTTCGACAACCTGCACGCCAAGGAGATGCAGGAGCGCAAGAGCAAGCCCGTCACCAGCTCCATCCGTGCCAAGATGGGAGGATACGACGTGCACCTGGAGGCCATCAAGGTTTCGGCGGATTCCACGCTGGTGGGGCGCCAGCTGAAGGAGATTCCATTCCGCGCGGAGACCGGCGCCAACATAATCAAGATCACCCGCGGCAGCCGCAGCATCCTTATCCCTGCGGGAGATGAATTCATCTACCCGGGAGATGCGTTGTTGGCAGTGGGAACAAAGGACCAGCTGGCGGCGCTCAAGAAGATGATGGCGGATACTGTCGTGGATGCAGAGGCGGCCGAAGAGCCCGCATTCGACGTGCGCAGCGTGCAGCTAAAGGCAGATTCCTATCTGGTGGGCAGAAGTCTTAAGTCTGTGGATATGAGGAAGTTCGCCTGCATGGTGATAAGCGTCATGCGCGGCGGAGAGATAATCACCAACCCCAAGCCGGACTTTGTGTTCGCGGAAGGCGACCTGGTATGGATCGCCGGCGAACTTACTTCGGCAGATTACCTGATTTCAAGTGAATAAACTATGAATAGATTCTTACTTTCTGTATTGGTGCTGGCCGTTGCGCTGCCTTTGCAGGCACGCAATGTGGACCGTGGCCTGGGCGATCCCAAGGCCGTTTACATCGAAAAAGGCACATGGCAGTTCGGCGTTTCCGGCGGATACATGACCTACAGTGCCGAAGGGCTCAACGGCACTGCCGGCACATCCCTCTACGGGATTGTGAATGACCTCAGCGGTCAGGCCAGCATGTGGAACTTCTCCGCATCCGGAGCCTGGTTCTTTGCCAACAACATGTCGGTCGGCATACGCTTCGGATACGAACAGTCCGACGTGGATATCGATAGTGGCACCATATTGTCTTTCGTTACTCTGAATAACCGGCATATTGACGGTCTGAATTACACCGGGGACCTTTTCTGCAGAGCTTATATGCCGCTGTTCGACAGTAAGATATTCGCTATTTACGGTGAGGGAAGCATTGGTGGCAAGAGGGGCTATTCGAAGGATTATGCAGAAACAGAACGCGGCAAACTCGGCACATACTCCGACAATTTCAGCCTTACGTTCAAACTCTCCTCAGGCCTTTCAATATTCGTTAATGATTACTGCGCAATAAGCATTTCCCTGCCTTTTCTGCAGATCGGCAAGACCTGGAGCAACCAGATTAAAGAAGGGGAGCCCGCGAGCAAACGCTCTCAGTTTGTGGCCGATTACAAGCCGGACTACCTGGGATTCAACATTGGTGTAAGCTATAACTTCTAAGAGCCATGAAAAAGATCATCACACTCATAGGAATCGCTCTTTCCATGCTCGGATGCACTGAGCAGTGGAATGACCTGGTGCACTTTGAAGTAAAGGCATACATCGACAGTTTCAAGGTAGAAGGGCAGGTAGAGTACAACCTGTATTCTTCAGAGAATAAGATTGAAGTCATTTTGCCGTGGTACGCAGATACTAAGGCCCTTAAGGTGACCGAATTCAAGTATACCGAAACGGCGGTATGCAAGCCGGCCATAAAGGTAGGAGACATAGTAGACCTGTCCGAACCCCTCACCGTCACCCTTTCCTCTTACGACGATTATGTGTGGACTCTGATGGCGACCCTCAAACCCAAACCATCAGACGATCTCTACAACATGAATTTCGATTTGTGGGATTCGGATTCTTCCCCTTATGGGAGCGGGGCCGGCTCGGAGGAACGCAACTACTGGTCTTCATCCAATTACTTCCTTGCTTTAGTCGGCTATGCCGTTGTCTCCAAAGAGGCAGATTTTGTCGCCAGCGCCGGTGAAGGAAAGGCTGCGATGAAACTCCAGACACGGGAGGTGGTCGAATTGTTCAAAACCATACCCGCTCAGGTATTCACGGGCACATACGATATGTTCGATTTCGACAATCCTACCATCCTGTATGGCGTTCCATTCATCAGACGCCCTAAGACTCTGGATGGATTTGCATGCTACAAGCCCCAGGGGGCCGATAACGGCTTCGTATTCGTTGCTCTTGGCGAATGGGATGCCCCTTATAAGGCAGGAACCGTAAACGCTTTTGTAGATGGCATAGAATCCGTGCCCGGCCTCGTTGGCTACGGCAAGCTGGTCTACGACAAAGAGATGAGCGCCTACGAAGACTTCAGCATTAACATCACGTATAAGAACGACCACAACCCCAATCACATCGTTATAATCGCCTCCGCTAGCAACAACACACCTGTCGCAGGCTCCACCCTCTATTTGGACGAGCTAGGGTTTACATATTAGGGTTCATCATGATTTACATCGCATCCAGTTGGAGAAATCCCTACTACGAAGATGTAGTAAAGCGCCTCAAGAAAGAAGGCTTCGAGGTCTATGACTTCCGCAACCCGCCCCATGGCGGCAATGGCTTCCATTGGACGGATATCGACGAAAACGCCCCTAATTGGACCTTTAAGGAGTATGAGGAGGGATTACACCATCCACTCGCTGAGCGCCAATTTGCAGCCGATCTGGAGGCCCTGAAAGCCTCCGACACCTGCGTCCTGGTTCTCCCATGCGGCCGCAGCGCCCACACCGAAGCCGGTTGGTGTGCCGGTGCCGGCATGAAAGTAATCGTTTACATCCCCGAGATGATGGAACCAGAGCTGATGTATAAACTGTTTGATAAGGTCGTGGATAATCTGGATGATTTGGTGAAGACCCTTTTGTAATCACGCACCGAAGTCGCT
>JAGCUK010000025.1 GCA_017962925.1 Bacteroidales bacterium | reverse complement strand
GGCCCCAAAGTGTCTGACGGATGTTAGATATGTTCCTACTCCTGAGTTCGTGGGCGAGCTCGTAGTATTTGTTCAATACTTCCTGCTCCGACTCGGTAATCGTGAAACATGGATTGTTGAATGCGGACAGATTCTGACGGTAGAGGTGGACATAGTTCATACGGGAAATCGATAGGAAATCCCGGGAAACCGCGATCAAGACAAAACGTCTGGCATCCGGTGGGGCGGGGGAGGTGTCGCAGATGCGCCAGACGTTCCCTGGAACGTTGATGATTACCGAGCCCTTGGTGATGTGATAGGGTTTGAGGTTGATTTCCACGGTAAGTTCCCCTTCAAAGCAGAAAATTGCCATATATGCATCCAGCCTGTATGGATGTTGGAATTTCTCTCTAAGTTCCGGGAAATCCAGAAAAGATGTGTTGGCAAGGAAAAAGTTGTCCTTGAAATAATCCCCGAAGGATCTCGGGAAAAGATTCTGCAAATCCTTGATGCTGATAACGTTGATGGAGTCGTTCATGTGCCAAAGATAGTAAAAACAATGACATAATGTCAGTCTTCCTGTATTGGCAGAACTTTTGTGTATCTTTGCAGCGTTATGGCAGAAAAGAATACAAAACCTGAAGAGACTAAAAAGAAGAAGGGCGAAGACCTTCAGAAAAAGATAGAAGACCTGAACTCAAAACTGGCAAAGGAGCACGATGACTATCTGCGCCTGATGGCTGAATTCGAAACTTTCCGCCGCCGCAGCGCGGAGGAACGTCTGGCGCTGGTGGGCTCGGCATCCGCCGAAACCATCAAGGGCCTGCTCCCTGTGCTGGACGATTGCGAAAGGGCGATGGAATTGCTCGCAAAGAGTTCCGACGATGCCGCGAAGGAGGGTACGGCGCTGATTTACAATAAATTGATGGACTACCTCAAGACCAAGGGCCTGGCGGTTATCGAGGCGAAGGGAACCAAGTTCGACGTGGACCTGCACGAAGCTGTCACCCAGTTCCCGGCCCCAACCCCGGAGTTGAAAGGGATGGTGATAGATGTGGTGCAGACCGGTTACACCCTGAACGGCAAGGTGCTCCGTTATGCGAAAGTTGTTGTAGGAGCTTAAGTTATGGCAGATAAGAGAGACTACTACGAGGTCTTGGGCATCCAGAAGGGTGCAAGCGAAGACGACATCAAGCAGTCCTACCGCAAGGCTGCCCTGAAATGGCACCCGGACCGCTGGGTGAACGGGACCGACGCCGAGAAGAAAACGGCGGAGGAGAAGTTCAAGGAGGCGTCCGAGGCGTATTCCGTGCTGTCGGATCCCCAGAAGCGTGCCAAGTACGACCAGTTCGGATTCGCCGGTGTGGACGGTGCCGCAGGGCCGGACTTCAGCCAGGGCTTCGGTAATCTGAACGATATACTCGAGAACCTCTTCGGCGGGCGATTCAGTTTCGGCGGAGGCGGATTCGATTTCGGCGGGTTTGGCTTTGGCGGTGGATCATCCCGCTCCAACGGCCCCAGGACCATGCGCGGCCGGGATATCCGCACCCGCGTGAAACTCACCCTGGAGGAGATCAACAGCGGATGCGAAAAGGAAGTTACCCTGGAGCGCAACCGTCCCTGCCCTGATTGCAATGGGCGCGGCGCCAAGAATGAATCCGATATTAAAACCTGCCCTACCTGCCATGGCACGGGCCAGGTGGCTCAGGCCGTCAATTCTCTCTTCGGCCGCACCGTCACCTATACCACCTGCCCTCAGTGCAAGGGCGAGGGGAAGATCGTTTCCAATCCCTGCCGCAGATGCGGTGGAACCGGCCTGGAGCGCAAGAAAGAAACCATCAAGGTGCAGATCCCTGCCGGCGTGGAGAACGGAATGCAGATTACTGTTCGCGGCGAAGGCCATTCGGCTCCCCGCGGCGGTGTGAACGGAGACCTGCTGCTGGTAATCGACGAGGTGCCTCATTCCCAGTTCAAGAGAGAAGGGCAGAACCTTTTCTACACCCGTGTGATTTCCGTAACGGATGCGATGCTAGGTTGCGAGCTGACCATTCCTTGCCTGGAAGGCCCCTATACCCTTAAACTGGAGCCCGGCACGCAGTCAGGCACCGTGGAGCGCCTTCGCGGAAAGGGCCTGCCGTCGGTGAACGGATATGGTAAGGGAGATGTTTACGTGAAGATTCTGGTGTGGATTCCCCGCAAACTGCGCGGTTCGGATAAGGAAGCCGTCGAAAAGCTGGCACAGTCTTCCGCGGTCAAACCGGATCCCTCTCGCGAGGATAAGAACCTCTTCGAGAAAGAGAGTCAGTATTTCTGAAATTCTTTGAAATAATTTTGCACAGTCCAAAATAATTCCTATCTTTGCGGTCCACAAAAAGCAGCCTCTCGTTGAACGGTTCAGTGACGCTGCGCTTAATTGAAAGAGTATTATGGATTTACTTAATGTAGTAGACAAGGCATTCGCGAATGAGAATGTAGCGAACTTCCCTGAGTTCAAGGCCGGTGACACCATCACCGTTACCTACAAGATCAAGGAAGGTGACAAGTTCCGCAAGCAGGACTTCCGCGGCGTGGTCATCCAGATCAGCGGAGCCACCCCTTACACCAGGACTTTCACAGTCCGCAAGGTGTCCGGCGGAATCGGTGTCGAGAGGATTTTCCCCTACCAGTCACCCTTCATTGACAGCATTACCGTCAACAAGTACGGCAAAGTCCGCAGGGCTCGTATATTCTACCTCCGCGACCTGACCGGTAAGAAGGCCCGCATCAAGGAGCGTAAGTACACCAAGAAGGAAGAGGCCGACGCCGAATAATTGAAACTTCCGGCTCCCTAGCTCAATTGAATAGAGCATTTGACTACGGATCAAAAGGTTACAGGTTTGAGTCCTGTGGGAGTCACTTCAAAACCCCGTCTGACACACGTCTGGCGGGGTTTTTGGTTAAAACTTAACCACAATTTAACCACAAGCAATTTATGGAATGGCTTCAATCTTTGTAGCGTAGGTACTCCAGTTGGTGGCGACCTTGTAATCGTCAACGGAAGCGGCAGGAACGTAAATGGTGCCGTTAAAGGAGCCGCTTACGCACAGGATACCGCCAAGGGTGGGCACAGATGTGGCACGTACAATCAAAGAGGTTATTGAAGAGACTCCGTGGAATGGATTGTAGGCAATGCTCGTAACGGAGGCGCCCAAATCTACAGTACTGAGGTTGGTGCAATAACCGAAGGCTTGATTCTCAATCGAAACTATTGATGGGAGTGTTATTTCTGTCAGGCTTGTACAACTCCAGAAAGCACGGCTCGCAAGTGTTTGGACATTGGGGAGACTCACAGAGGCGAGACTGCTGCAAGAGTTGAACGCATTACTGGCAATGGCCGTGACCAGAGGCAAAGAGATACTGGTGAACGCAGTTTTGTCAAAACTTGACACGCCGATGGAGGTGATGTCGTTGAAATCGAAGATGCTCATTGATGTGCATCCACTAAAACACCCTTCGCGGATTACGGTCACCTTGTTAGGATGGAACTCAGTAAGGGATGTACAATTGGAGAAGGTGTAGTTGCTGCTCCCCAGTGTTGTCAGGGCATCGGGTAATGTAACCACTGTCAGTTTCGTTCCACTAAATACATAGTTGCCAAGCGTAATGCCGTCGTGTAAGCCGGAAGGCAGAGTCCTAAGACCGGAATCTTGGAAAGCGCGCTGCTTGATCTGGGTGACGGAGGCTGGCAGAGAAACCGTTTCCAGAGATGAACAACCATTGAACGCAAAATCGTTAATTGTGGTAAGCGAAGATCCCATGGTTACTGAAGCAAGGCTAGCACAGTTCATAAAGCAGTATGCTGGAATGGCCGTCCAAGCGGAAACATCGGCAGATGAAAGAGCGGAACCTTCAAACATATACTGCCCAAAAGTAATCCCAGTACGATTCAACCCAGAAGGAAGGGTCGTGAAACCGGTGCCGGAAAAAGCCCTTTCCCCAATGGAGGTCACGGAACTGAGGTCAGATATGGTGGTCAGGGCGCCACAGTGCCAGAAAGCCCTGGCTCCAATGGTTCCACAGGTGGAGCCGAATACCACCTCTTCAAGGGAAGAACAACCGTCAAATGTGTTTTGCGGGATATTGACGGCTTCCTGGAATTCAGCCGTTTCCAGAAGAGCACAGTCCTGAAATACATAATTACCGAAAGTGGCAGGAGTATGCTCGAAGGTAACAGAAGTAATCTTCGAATTCTTGAACGCGTAATTGTCGACACGAGTTACCCCCGTACCAATGATGAGGTCTCCGGACAACGCTGTGTTGTTGAACGAGAGGCCACCAAAGGATGTGATATGCTCCAACTGACCTTTTGGGTCGAAGGCAAGACAACCCTGAAAGGCCTGGCTTCCGATAGTCGTGAGGCTTGCCGGGAAGTTGCAGGCGGTCATATACCTGTCTCCGTTGAAGGCGTTGGTCCCGATGGAAGTCACCGTCTCCGGGAGGGTGATGGTCTGCAACTTATTCTGACTTTCAAATGCGTTGTTTCCAATCTTTGTAACGGTTCCGGACAGAATGATGACGCCCTGGCCGTTGGTGTAGGTATGGCTGACGACGGTGAGATCGTCTCCCAAAAGGGTGGCAGAAGATCCTGTGGCAAACACGCTCAGGGCATTGCCATCCGTCGTGGTGTACAGAATCCTGGCCGATGGATTGACGAAGTTGGGGCTGGATAGGTTGATGGGGGTTATCATACTCCGCTCAACTTCGATGGAATTCTTCGCAGTCAATGTCCAGATTTCGCCGTTGGAGTCTGTGATGGAAATACGGAGTTTGCCATATGTGGCGGCGGGAACGGTGATATGGAAGTAGGTGAATTCGCCATCACTGAGGGTGACGGGCGTCGGGCATATGAGAGAAGTACCATTGGTGCCAGAAGTGATGACGGCCGTGTTGCTGGAAACGGTGAATGGGCCGCTGAGGGGCTTTGGCGTGTCATCCACGTCGTTAAGGGCGATGGAAGAGATGCTGCGGGTGCAGCCTTTCAAACCGATGCGTATGATGCCGCAGAGGTTGTGGAAAATAAAGGAGGGGGTGTCGGATTCCGCATACATCGGGAAGTTACTGATGTTGCAGGCGGCGTAGCTTTGCTCTGTCGGCAGGCTGCCGGGCGTACCGAAGATGCTGGAAGGATATAAGGCTTTGTATTTCGGCGAGGAGCCGCCTGCCGTAGGGTTAATGGGCCCTGCAAAATTGCCTCTTGTGTATCCGGGGCCATAACCGTCGGGCTGCTCCGATGTCTGGAGATTCAGGTTGTAACCGTTGACGTTGATGGCGTCACCGCTCTTCCATATAACGGTGTATGTATCATCACCATTATCTGACAATTCCGTTTTTGTAGCAGGACCTTCAGTTACAGCACTGAATACCAGGGGCTCATCCGCAGGTATAACCACGGCGACAGTGGCATCGTCGTTATTGTCGAGAATTTGGGCTGAAGTATCCTTTTGGCAGGAGATGGTGAGTATACAGGCGGAAAGGGCCGCAAGACAGAATGGAATCTTTTTCATAAATGTCTCCTCCTATTCGAAATCGCTGTCAGTGAAGGTTGATCCTTGCGTCCCGACACCTTCGGTGCCATTGCCGCTTATGCAGAGTGGCTCACAACGAACCTCGATCACATTCGTGGCCGGGCTCTCGTATGGTATCCTGTTTTCCATTGGTATATGTATTATGATTACTATCTATAGGAAATAAGCCAAATATGCAGGCAGATACTTGACGGCTTCAATGCGCGCATAATCCTTAGTATATATGAGATATCTGTCGTTGGTGATTCGGGAAGAATACTTCTTGCAGAATTCATCCAGAGAAGCGTGCGCCTTGTACGTAGATGACTTTACTTCGACAGGGGCAATCTTGGCGCCGCGTGAGAGAAGGAAGTCTATCTCGTAATTGTGCTTTCCACTCTCTGTGGGCCAGGTATGATAAAACAACTTATTTCCGGAAGAGACAAGCATCTGGGCTACAATATTTTCATAGAGATATCCCAGATTGGCTGGCAGCTTGTCACTTAGGAGCTTTTCGTAAATGATGTTTTCTGTGAATTCTTTATCCCTGAACGCGAGCGTGACAAAAAGCCCGGTATCGCCGACGAACATCTTATACTGATGCAGGTCTTCATAAGCGGCCATCCCCACATTAGGGTCATCGCAGTGATGCGAGATGTTTACTGTCATGGATTTTTCCATCTCGGAGATGAGCTCGATGAAGTCTTCAGCGTGTGCACCCGGGAAAACGCTCGAAATCTGATAGCGGGAAGCGTTGCTATTGAGTTGGGCTGGAATGGCGGCAAAAATCCGGGAGGCCTTTCCCGTGGGGTCGATCTTGCCAAAATCTTCGTCGTAGAGATCCAGTATCAGTCGTTTGGCGCGGTCAACCTCTTCAAAGTTGTTAGAAGAGATATAAGCGTCCACGGCCTGAGGCATGCCCCCAACAAGCATATAGAGACGGAAATCCCGCATCAGCTTGCGATGTGCCTCCTTAAGCGGCTGGGGGTGCTCCCACACAGAGCGAAGAAGAGAAATCGTGGCCGTGTCGCCGAGCGCCCAACGGAATTCTTCGTAATCCATCGGGAACATTGTTATCCGCTCTTCTTCACTGGGAATAAGGATGTTTTTGGTATTCTTCCGGATAGAGATAAGGGATCCTGTTTCGATGTAGTCATAGCGTCCGTCTTCAACAAACGACTTGATGGCCTGACGTGCTAATGGCTGAAATTGAACCTCATCAAAAACAATCAGGGACTTTCGTTCCACAAGTTTGACTCCATACACCAGTTGAAGCCTCAGAAATATATAATTGAGATCAGATATGTCGTTGAACAAATCCTTTACTTCTTGCGAGCATCTGGTGAAGTCGATAAGAATAAATGATTCATATTCGTTCCTGGCAAACGTCTGGACGACGGTGGACTTCCCGATACGGCGCGCCCCCTCTATGAGAAGGGCAGTTTTGCCATTACTGCTTTGCTTCCACTGAAGAAGTCGGTCGTAAATCTTTCGCTTGAAAGGTCTTTCCGGTTCCATATCATTATGATATTACATCGCGAAGATAGTGTATTTTATATATTCCTCAAAATATTTAAGTCTATTTTTCTCAAAATCCTCAAAATGTCCAGTGCGTGTTTCCTCAAAATTCTCAAAAAGTAGTACGTTTTTTGCAACCTAATGCAATGTGCTAATTGCTTATTGTGCAATGATTTGCAATATTGCTTGCTGTAGGAGTCACTGAAAAACCCCTCTGAGACACTCTCAGAGGGGTGTTTATGTTAATCGCACAACACAATATCGTCAAATTACCCAAAAACGGTTTTGAATCTGTTGTTCTCTGTCAGGATATCAATGAAAGCTTGCGTGGCTTTCTTCTGATAGACCCCCTTCAGAAAATGGTAACAGCCCTGCATCCGGCTTTCTGGATGGTCGATGGGAATGGCTTTGAGTTCGTTGATATCCTGGGCAGCCTCTCCGGAGAGAATTGTCAGCAGTGGGCTGGAGCATACTAAATCAAGGATAGCGTGTATGCTGTTGTTCTCCAGGCGGATGTCAAGCTCGACATCGTGGGCGAAAAGCACGGATTCCAGCATATCGCGGGCCTGCAAGCCCTTGAAAGGCAATGCAAGAGGATACCTGCTCAACGCCTCCACCGGGACAGGGCTTCCGCAATTTTTCAGTTCGTCGTGCCTCCCGATCAGACACAGCCTGTTCTCGAAAAGAAGCCGCGACTCGATTCGCTCGTCGCTGACAGAAGACTTATAGGCAAGTGCGACATCCAACTCGCGGTCCAACAGTTTCTGCTGCAGTTAGGCCCAGGAAGCACTGATCAGGCGAAGCCGGACATGAGGATACTGCCGGTAGAAATCCCTGACTGACTGCCGAAGAAGGGGGCCGAAGGAATAGGTGGAACCGATTGTAAGCGTTCCTGTATGCAGGTCTTTAACATCGAAGATGATATCCGAGCAGACCTGGGCATCCTCGATTACTTTCATCGCGTGTGGAAAAAACTGCTCCCCGTAGTCGCTCAGCGAGACATGCCTGGTGTCGCGGGTAAGCAGTTGCACGCCCAGTTCCTCTTCCAGCTTTCCGATTTGCTGCGAGATGGTGCTCTGGGTGATATACAAGTTCTTGGAAGCAAGGGAAAAACTTCTGGTTTTGGCAACCTCTACAAAGTACTTTAATTGTCTTAATTCCATCTTATGCTGCGGTTTTCAGGCAAAGATAGGCTTATTTATCGATTTTATCTAATAATTCTATCGAAACTAACCTTATTCGTCAATAAAATATATGCGGAAAGATGACTACTTTTGCGGCCGTTATGATGAATTTACTTACACAGCACGATACCGCAAGCGCCATCTTCATTTTGGCGCTGGTCATTGCCTCCGGCCTTTATCTGGGCAAGTTCAAGGTCAAGGGCATTTCTTTGGGGACCACATGGATCCTGTTCATGGGCATTCTTCTGGGCCACCTGGGCCTGAGGCTCAATCCCGTAATGCTGTCCTTCATCAAGGATTTCGGTCTTATTCTGTTTGTCTTCGCTATCGGCCTGCAGGTGGGACCCGGCTTCTTCCATTCTTTCCGGAAGGATGGCCTGTCGATGAATATGCTGGCGGTGGCCCTGGTGCTCCTGGCCGTCGTGACTACTTACATCATCCATATCATCAGCGGCGAGAATCTGGGCATCATGACGGGCATCATGTCCGGTGCGGTAACCAATACGCCCGGCCTGGGTGCTGCCCAGCAGACACTGTCCGACGCCACCATGGCTTCGGCGGAGGTCGCGGATGCTGCTTCCGGTATCGCATCGGCCTACGCCGTTGCCTATCCTATGGGAGTGTTGGGCGCCATTGCGGTGCTGCTGCTGTCGAAGTGGCTTTTCAAGGTGAATCTGGAGAAGGAAAAGGAACTGGCATCCTCGTCCGACGATGAAGAAGGCAACGCTTTCCGCCTGGCCTGCAAAGTGGAAAACCCCGCCCTGTTCGGAAAAACCGTGCACGATATCGTGGGCGATGAAAACGCCGACCATCTGGTGATAACCCGCATGATGCGCGGAAGTAAAGTCTTCTTCCCGGATCTTGACCTGCCCCTGAAGGAAGGGGATAAGCTGTTGATTATCACCGATGTACAGCACAAAGACAAAGTGCGCATCATCTTCGGCGAAGATTATCCCGTAGACATGGACGAGTGGCGTCCCACCGGCACCGAACTTGTTTCACGCCGCCTTAGTGTCACTCACAATTCTATCACCGGAAAGAGCCTGCGCAAGCTGGACATCCGCCGGAAGTACGGTGTAACGGTGGCCCGCATCCTGCGTGCCGGCGTAGACCTTCAGGCCGATGCCGACCTCATCCTGCAGGTGGGCGACAGCCTCAAGGTAGTGGGCTCGGAAGATGGCATCGCCAGGCTGGCCAAGCTGGTGGGCAACGAGCCCGAATCGCTGCACAAGCCCAACCTGATTCCCATCTTCATGGGAATCGCCCTGGGTGTGGTGCTGGGCATGGTTCCCATCCATTTCCCGTCCATGCCGCAGCCGCTGAAACTGGGCCTTGCGGGAGGACCGCTCATCGTGGCAATTTTGCTGGGACACTTTGGCCCGAAGCTGCGCATCACCACCTACACTGCCCTCAGTGCCAACCTGATGATTCGGGAAATCGGCATCTCGCTGTTCATGGCAGCCGTGGGCCTGGGCGCTGGTAAAACCTTTGTATCCAGCTTGGTAGGCGGAGGATACATGTGGGTGCTGTATGGCGCCGTAATCACTCTGCTGCCCATGATTGTAGTGGCTTTGGTTGCCCGCTACATGTTTAAGATGGACTTCTTCAAAGTCTGTGGTCTGCTTTCGGGCGGCACCACCGACCCCGCCCTGCTCTCTTTCTCGGAGCAGTTGTTTGGCAGCGGCAGGATTGCTGTGAATTACGCCACGGTGTATCCACTTACTATGTTTTTGCGCGTGGTGGCTGCCCAGGTATTGATTATGATAATGTTATAAAGATATGAAACAGAATTTTTTACTGACTATTCTCGTCGCAGTGGCCGTGTGCGCCTGCGATAATGCTCCTAAATCACCTCTTGCAAGAAAGGTGGCCGATTATGCACTTGTAACCGTCGAAGTCCCTGACCTAAGCGGTATTTCCGACAATGGCAAGGAGGTGCTGAACTTGTACCGTTTCGCCGCCGACGAAGTGGATGCCATTTATTGGGAGCAGTATTTCGGCGATAAGAACGCCCTTCTGGGCAGCATTTCGGACCCGGTTCAGAAGACCTATGCCCAGATTAACTACGGCCCATGGGACCGTTTTGACGGCAAATCCTTCGTGGACGGTTATGGCGACCGCCTCCCCGGCGCAGGTTTTTATCCGGCAGATATGACGGAGGATGAATTTAGTGCCTGGGACAACGCGGACAAGATCAGCCCCTATACGATGATCCGCCGGGCTGAAGACGGGTCTCTCAAGGCTGTCTGGTATCACGATGCTTTTAAAGAGCACATCGATAAGATTGCCAACTACCTGAAGGCCGCAGCAGACATCACCATCAAGCCCAGCGTCAGGGAGTATCTGCTTTCCAAGGCGCAGGCCCTTCAGACGGATAATTATTACCAGAGCAGCATGAAATGGCTGGAGATGGACGATAGCAAGATGGACCTTGTAATAGGCCCTAACGAGGCTGCTGACGACCAGCTCCTTGGAGTCAAGCGCTCCTATGAGGCTTTCGTCCTTCTCAAGAACGAGGCCCGGACCGCCGAGCTGATGCAGTATGTATCACGTATAGGCGAGTTTCAGAAGGACCTTCCCGGCAATCCTGACTATAAGTCTTTCGAGCCCGGAACCGGTTCAAACATTTTTTCCTGCGACGCCCTGTATTACGCAGGCAAGGCCAACGCCGGACTCAAGGTAATGGCCCTCAACCTTCCCTTTGACCCCGATGTGCAGAGGGACAAGGGGACCAGGACCATTTTGCTCGAGAATGTAATCCGCGCCAAATTCAACAGTATCGTGGCTCCTGCCGGAGAGGTGCTGCTGACCTCTGACGATGCCATGCATCTTTCCTCGGATGCTTTCTACTGGAATGTGGTTTTCCGCGAGGTGGCCCACGGACTGGGCGTAAAGGAAACTGTTAATGGCCTTGGCAGCGTTGACGAGGCTCTTGGCAATCAGGCTCTTACCTTTGAGGAGGTAAAATCCCTTGCCGCCGGCGTCCTTATGGTTTGCCAGCTTCAAAACCACTTCGATATCCATCATATTCTCACAAAAGAAGATGCCCTTACCACCTTCTTTACATCGCTGGTACGCGCCGAGCGTTTTGGGGAAGGTTCCGCACTGGGCAGGGCTAATACCATTATTTACAACTACCTCCACGAGGCAGGTGCTTTCGAACGTCACGCATCCGGCCAGTATTCCCTGGATTGCAGAAAGATGGAAAATGCCCTGGCGGATCTCTCGGCGTTGGTACTGGAAACCCAGGCCACCGGCAATAAAGCCTTCGCAACACAGTTTGAAGACAAATACTCCAAGTATAGCGAGGATTACAAGGCCGATATTATGAATCTGGGGCTGGAGAAGATTCCCGTTGATATACGCTTTGATTTTAAAACTCGGTAGCAGAGATCCATTCTATTTCAGGGGTTCCATGTGGATGGTGACCAGGGTGGCCTGCCCGAAGCGTGCCTTGAGTTTGTGCTCGATCTCGCTTACGATATCGTGAGCTTCATCCAGAGGCATGGAACCGTCCAGCCGCACATGCGCTTCTATGGCGATGCGGTTGCCTATGCGGCGGGTGCGCAGGTTGTGGGGATGACTTACCTGGGGAGAACTGCAGATGATTTCTTCTATCTCTTTTTCCATCTCCCCGGGCAAGGAACGGTCGGTGAGTTCGCCGGAGCTGTTGAACACCAGATTCCAGGCCACTTTTATCAGCATGGCACCCACTATGATGGATGCAAGCGGATCCAGCACTGCCCAGCGCTGCCCCAGAAGGATGGCTCCGCCTATACCTATTGCGGCTGCGATGGAGGAAAGGGCGTCGCTGCGGTGATGCCATGCATTGGCCACGACTGCAGGGGATTCCAGGGCCTTGCCCTTGGCGACGGTGTATCTGAATAGCACCTCTTTCACTATGATAGACAGGATGGCCGCCCACAGGGCCAGCATCCCGGGCTTCTGCAGCTCTTCCCCCTTGAGCCATCCGGCAAACTTCACGGCGCCGGAAACAATGATTCCGATGGCCGCCGCAGCAAGCGCCAGACCTATGAACAGAGTGGCCAGAGTCTCGAATTTGCCGTGGCCGTAGTCGTGGGATTCGTCTTGAGGCCGGGAGCCTATCTTCACGAATATCAGCACGATCAGATCCGTCAGTAAATCCGAAAGGGAGTGAACCGCATCCGCCACCATGGCGGCGCTGCCTGCCAGAAATCCGGCAGCAAACTTGAAAGCGAGCAGAAGCAAGTTTCCTACGCTGCCTATCAATGTCACTTTAGTCAGTTCTTTCTCTTGTGTCATGGTGATAATCAGCTATTCGAGATAACGTTCTCTAAGGATTCGTAAATCGGCATCGGTGAGGCCCATGGGGCCTTTGAGGTAGTCTTCCAGTGAGCCATATTGACTGTCGACGGCATCGAGAGCCTTGATGAAATTCTCCGTATTGGCGCCCAGGAAGGCCTTTACTACTCCTACTTCCTCTTCCTTTCCTCCCCAAAACCTAACGCGGCGGGAGTATTTTTTTACATCTTTTTCGTAAAACTGATTGGTGGCATCGAAATCTGCAATAATCGTTCGCCGGTCCGCGCCGAGAGCTGCCAGAAGGAGAGCGGATGCTATGCCGGTGCGATCCTTTCCCTGAGTGCAATGGAAGAGGATGGGTTTGTCGCCCTTATCTACCACCAGCCTCATGAAAGCGGCCAACTGGCTCTGGCATTCGGGATACATGAAAAGAGTAGGATACATATCCCTCGCTACGCCCTTGGCCTTTTCGTTGAAGGCGGCCATGACGATGATTTTCTTTACGTCGAACTTCTTGTGGCGGGTAAATTTTTTCTTCTCTTCTTCCGTGGCCGTTTTCGACACTGCGCCTGTGGCATCTATGGGGAGGCTGATGTATTCCGCTCCGGGGATGGGCTTGTCTGTTTTGCCTTGCTTCTCATCCTCTTTGCGGAAGTCTACGACTATGCCTATGGGAAGGCTGCTCAGGTATGCCAGATCCGCGGATGTCGCATCTGCCAGGTGCGCTGTGCGCAGGAGCCAGCCCGTCTTGACGCGCCTCCCACCGGGCACTTCATTTCCGCCCAGATCCCTTGCATTGGCAACACCTTTCATCTCTAAAACTGTTTCATAAGGCGCCTGACATGGATTCCGAAGAATATCCTTTCGGGGAGAGAAGGCTTCATGAATCTTGTCCGGACGATAATGTCCAGGCAGGCAAACCTGCGTGCCAAATGGTCGAACTCCGAGTGGTCGTCCTTTCCGGTGTATTCTTTGGCGAATGCATCCCAGAAACGGTGGAACTGGTCCAGAGTCATGTGGAAGATGTTCTGCACCTGTTTCATCGGGGCATACACCTGGCAGATCTGATAGAGATGTCCGATGTCGAACATCGGATCTCCATAAGCAAAACGGTCCAGGTCGATCCAGTAATACTTGTCTCCGGACTGAATGATATTGCCGCTCTGGAAATCTCCGTGAACGCAGGTGGTGCGGTCCGGAATACTTTCAGCAAAGGCTTTGATAATCTCCCGGTTCTTCTTGCTCACAAAGCCCGCATGGTCGATGGCCCATAGGACCTGTTCCTTCCTGCTGGGAAAATAATCCGTATTGCAGGGCACGGCAAACATCTCCTTGCCTTTCTTGCATAGGAGTCTGGCCATTTCTTCCGTGCGCTCGGGCTCGTCGTGGCAGATGCGGGAGAGGGATTTCTTGCTCTTGATGCGCTCGGAGATGGTTGCGTAGGCACCACCTACACGCACGATCTCATACACTTTCGGCACCGGAAGGCCAAGTTGCTCCACGGCTTTGGATACATCGTATTCATGTTTGACGGTCTCATAAGAGCCCAGGCGGGCATTATTCACCTTCAATATAACATCCGGACGGGCAGCGTTTTCGTATGTCTTGCCGTTACCGCCCTCGCCGACCTGTTTCCACTGCGCCAAGTCTATTTGAGAAAATGATTCCATGTCGTACCAAACAGTCTTTTGGCGAAGATAGTCAAAAATAGTATCTTTGTCAATGAAGAAACGCGTATTCGAACATATGAAGAAGTTTTTTATCGTAATTGCCATGCTGGCACTCTCCGCAGGAGTTTATGCACAGGATAAGTATTTATCTACCGATGAACTCCCGGATCTGATCAAATGTCTTCCGGCTCCTCCACAGAAGGGCTCTCCCGCATTCAAATACGATGTCAAGCGCTATCAGTGGGGGAAGGAGCAGCGCAAGGATCCCGCCCGTGCCGAAATGGCATACAAGGATGCTTTGTGGACCTACGAAGCCCTGCTCGGGCAGTTCGCCTCTGCATTCGGGCTGGTCGTTTCCAAAGAGGGGACTCCCCAGATTTGGAAGCTTATGGAAACCAGCCTTCGCACCATAGACCAGATACGCGTGGCCCCGAAGGCCTATTTCCACAGAATCCGGCCTTTCGAATACTTCAAGGAATCCACCTCCACCGGGGAGGATGATGTCCTCCGGGGAGAGGGGAGTTATCCCTCCGGGCATACCATCCGTTCGTGGCTGACCGCACTGCTGCTGGCGGAGATCAATCCCTCGGCGGCAGATGGCATATACAGCCGTGCCTGGGCCTATGGTGAGAGCCGCGTCATCGCCGGCGCTCACTGGCAGAGCGATGTGGATGCCAGCAGAGTGGCTGCGAGCATAGGATATGCCCGTCTCCAGTCTTGCGGCGCCTTCCGCGCGCAGATGTCGCTGGCGCAGGATGAGTTCAGGCGCCTGATTTCTGCCGGAGGGCAGCAGGGGAGGGAGCACTTCGTTTCCCTGCAGGAGGCCGTCCCGGATGCCATTCTGGAGATACGCTATTTCGGCACCTACAACTTCGTGGGTACCCGCATCGACGGTTATCTGGCTCCTACGGCCCTGATGACCCGCGAGGCTGCGGACAGTCTGCGCGCTGTCAGCGACGAGGTGATGAAACTGGGATATCGCCTGAAGATCTATGATGCCTACCGTCCTCAGTGCGCGGTGGACCATTTCGTGCGTTGGGCGGCAGATGTGGCAGACACCACGATGCGCCGTTACTTCTATCCAATGGTGGACAAAAGCCGCCTGTTCGAACTGGAATACATCATGGCCAAATCCGGCCATACGCGTGGCTCCACTGTCGATTTGACTCTATTCGACATGAACACGGAGAAAGAGGTGGACATGGGCGGCACTTTCGATTGGTTCGGGGATGAAAGCCATCCGGATTACCGGGGCATTACCGACGAACAGTATGCCAACCGCATGATTCTACGGGAAGCGATGCTGCGCCACGGTTTCAAGCCGCTGGACAGCGAATGGTGGCATTTTACTTTGAAGAATGAGCCGTTCCCGGATACTTATTTCAATTTCCCGGTAATGAACTGAAGCAGGCCGGACTCGGCCATCCTCTGGGGATTCGTTCCCGGCAGACCCTGGGGAACATCCATTCCGAGCAGCCCGAACAGCCAATCCCAATAAGGCGGCATGGTGCCGTCCGGAGCCTTGAAATTCATGGGCTCACTATCGAATACCTGCTGCCCGTCGGCATCCAGGTAGCACTTTTGCACCAGTTCGGAGCAGTAAAGATCCTCATTGTCGGGGAGGAAACGCACGTCGTAGGCGCGGCCGCAGTAAGTCTTCGCCCTCTCCACTGCCGCATCCGCATCTACCCCTTTCACGCGCTTCACGATGAACTCGGGGTAGCTCCCGTCCGGAAGGGTAAAATCCCTCAAGAAGGTATCCAGGGGATGGCGGTCCACTCCGTGAGCAATTGTGGCATCGATGATCCAGATGCTGTCCGCCTGAACTTCCGCAATGGCGACATGGATCAGGTTCAGAACGCCTTCCTGGCCGGTCGCAGCGGCGATGGCCTCATCTACAGTGCCAGTCTCGGCATCATATCCCAGGGGGAGTCCGACAAATATCAGATCACCGTTTTGCACGCGGCCATCCTTCTTCGCGCAGCCCAAGGCCGGCAGAAGAATCATTGCCATCAGAACGTATGCAACAAGTCTTTTCATCTTTACAATTGGTTCAGGGCTTCTATCATTGCTTTTGCGACCTCGCGGGAGGCTCCGGTGCCGCCCAGACGGGCTCGGATCTCTGCATAATCCTCCTGCATCCGGTTGCGGTAGGGGAGATCTTCTATCAGGCGGCGGATTTCCTCTCCGGCGGCCGTGGGAGTATAGTCATACTGGATGAGTTCGCGGAAGGCGAGTTTGTCCAAGATGAGATTTCCGAGGGAGATGTATTTGATGTGGTCCAGCACGCGCAGGGCGTATTTGGCGAGGAATGCGGTGATGAAGGATGTGCTCCAGCAGACTACCTGGGGAGTGCCGATGAGCGCTGCTTCCAGCGATGCGGTGCCGCTGTTGATCAGGGCGGCGTCGGCGAATTTCAGTACGTCGTAGGTGCGGCCGAACAGCACTTTGACGAAGGGCCTGCCAGCGATGTACTTGGCATAGTCTTCTTCCGAGCGAGCGGGCGCTCCGGCCACAATGAATTGATAATCAGCGTATTCCGGAAGTGCGCGGAGGGTATCTGCCATCTGCATTGCATTGGGCATGGTGTGGGAAATCTCTCCCTTGCGCGAGCCTGCGAGGATGGCTATGTACTTGCCTTCCACTGGTCGTTCGTAGCTATGGTTGTCCACCGCATCCACCAGGGGATTGCCCTTGTAGATGAAGGGTATCTGCCGGGATTCGAAGTAGGGGATTTCGAAGGGGAAGACTATGAAGAGGCGGTCTACCCAGGCCTTGAGCTTGCGGTTGCGGCCTTCGCGCGATGCCCAGGTTTTGGGGGCGATGTAGTAGAATACCCTGATGCCGTTCTCGTGGCAGAAACGCGCGATCTTCATGTTGAAACCGGGATAGTCTATGAGGATGACCACATCCGGCTTCCAGGAGAGAATATCTGCCTTGCAGTCGCGCAGGTTGCGGGAGATCTTGCCCAAGCTGCGGAGCACGTCGGTGGCGCCCATCACTGCGGTGGCTTTGTAATCTCTGACCTTGGTGCCTCCCACAGCCTCCATCATGCCTCCGCCCCAGAAGCGGAACTCCGCTGTGGGGTCTTCGGCCTGCAGCCCCTTCATGAGGTTGCTTCCGTGAAGGTCTCCGGATGCTTCGCCGGCTATCAGATAATATCTCATATTCTAAAAATCGCTTTCGAAGCCGAGGGACTTCAGGCGGGCGTTTTCCTCCATGTCGTGGCTGAGCAGCTGGTGGCAGGAAATGGTTGCATAACCCTGCGTCAGCAGGTTGATGTCCGCGTCCGGGTCATTCATTGAATCGTTGACTATATCTCCCGCCATCATGAAGAGTTCCTCGCCTTCTTCCGGCGCGGGGAATTCAGGCAACTCGCGCCCCATCATCGAGAGCACCTTGAAACGGAATATCTTCTCGTCGTAAGGGATGAACTCGTTCTCCCAGCGGAGCCACGCTTCCTTTGCCATTCTGATCCCCTTCACGGGGCCTGCCGCAGGCTTCGGGAAATTGATGTTGTAGATGAGTCCGTAGCTGTCTGAGAGGTTGGCTATAATCTTCTCGAAAAGGGGCGGGAAATACTTTTCTATACTGCTGAAATCCGCATCCGGGTCGAATGCGTCGATGGACACTGCTATCGCGGGGATATAGGCCAGGGCCGCTTCCGATGCCGCACCGATGGTGCCGGAATAGAGGTAGGCTGTGCCGAAATTGCCCCCGTGATTGATGCCGCTCACCACAACGTCCGGCTTATCGGGGAAGAAGATGTTGTCGATACCGTACTTTACGCAACTCGACGGAGTGCCGCCGACATACCACCATCTTTCGCCCGGCACCTCGCTGATTTTTTTCACGGGGATGGGGCTCTGACCAAGGTTCACGGCCATCGACATTCCGCTCTGATGCTGCTTGGGTGCAACCACGGTTATGTCGCCGTATGGGCGCAGGATTTTTACTAAGGTGCGTAGGCCTTTGGCGTTGTAGCCGTCGTCGTTGGTGATGAGAATCTTCATGCAGAGTCGTTTTATGCAAAGATAGTTCTAATTTCTCTGCAATTATTGAAATTGCATCATTTTTTTTGTAAATTTGCGACGCTTTTTGGGATGTAATCCCAAGAATGGGTTAGAAATTGTTAAACTTTAATATTTCAGTATGAATAGAATTGCTATCAACGGTTTTGGCCGTATCGGTCGTCTGGCATTCCGTCAGATGTTCGAGGCTGATGGTTACGAAGTGGTTGCCATCAATGACCTCACAAGTCCCAAAATGCTTGCTCACCTTCTCAAGTACGACACCGCCCAGGGTGGTTTCGCCGGTAAGTTCGGTGAGGGAAAGCACACTGTAGATTACAAGGACGCAGTCCTCGCAGAAGACGGTAAGACCGTTGTTACTCCTGGTTCCATCATCGTGGACGGCAAGGAGATCACCATCTATGCAAAGCCCAACGCAGCTGAACTCCCTTGGGGCGAACTCAAGGTTGACGTAGTTCTCGAGTGCACAGGTTTCTACACCTCCAAGGCAAAGGCTTCCGCACACATCGAGGCCGGTGCAAAGAAGGTCGTCATCTCTGCTCCTGCAGGAAATGACCTCCCCACCATCGTTTTCAACACCAACCACAAGACCCTGACCCCTGCCGATACAGTTATCAGCGCAGCTTCCTGCACCACCAACTGCCTCGCTCCTATGGCCGACGCTCTTAACAAGTACGCTCCCATCCAGAGCGGTATCATGAGCACCATCCACGCCTACACCGGCGACCAGATGATCCTCGACGGCCCTCAGCGCAAGGGTGACCTCCGCCGCAGCCGCGCAGGTGCTTGCAACATCGTTCCTAACTCCACCGGTGCTGCCAAGGCTATCGGTCTTGTTATTCCTGAACTCAACGGTAAGCTCATCGGTAGCGCACAGCGCGTTCCCACTCCTACCGGCTCCACCACCATTCTCGTGGCAGTCGTTAAGGGTAAGGATGTTACCGTAGAAGGCATCAACGCCGCCATGAAGGCTGCTGCCACCGAGTCCTTCGGTTACACCGAGGATCAGATCGTCAGCTCCGATGTTATCGGCATGAAGTTCGGTTCCCTCTTCGATGCAACCCAGACCATGGTCTCCAAGATCGACGACACCACCTATCAGGTTCAGGTTGTCTCCTGGTACGACAACGAGAACTCCTACACTTCTCAGATGGTCCGCACCATCAAGTACCTCGCAGAACTCAAGTAATTTACCTGAATTCTTATGGTTTCTTAAGCAGGGCTGCCGATTGGCGGCCCTGCTTTTTTTATTATATTTGCATAATAGGAATGATAGCACTTTAACATGCAGACCAAGCATTCGTTCAACTATTGGCAATGGCGCGTAATCATCTGCTCGATGATAGGTTACGCGATGTTTTATTTCGTCCGCAAGAACTTTGCTTTCGCGATGCCTTCGCTGGGAGAGGAGTACGGCATCACGAACACCAGTTTCGGTATAATCCTCAGCCTGGTGGGCATAATCTACGGCCTTTCCAAGTTCGTCAACGGCATAATCGCCGACCGCACGGTGGCGCGGTGGCACCTTGCGATAGGCCTCGCGGCCTGTTCGGTGTTTAATTTGATATTCGGCTGGTCCGACAAACTTGCAACCCTGCTTACCGGGCAGACCGGAGGAGCGGAGTTCGTGAGCACGATGGTTATCATCATGGCCACTCTGCTGATACTCAACAATGTATTCCAGGGCTGCGGCTTCCCGCCTTGCAACCATCTGCTGGCATGGTGGGTGCCTCCCAAGGAACTGGCCACCAAATCCGCCATCTGGAACATCTCCCATTCGATAGGAGCGGCCCTGGCGGCGGTTTTCTGCGGATACATAATCGCCCGCACGGGCAACTGGCGCTATTGCTTCTTCGCCCCTGCAGCCATGGGATTCCTGGGCGTGGCGTTCATTGTTATAACACTGCGAGATACACCATCGTCGGTGGGGCTGCCGGATCTGCCAAATACCAAGACGGAACTGGACGATGACGACAGTCCGGCGGCGTTCCGGGCCTTCGTGCGGAAGAAGGTGTTCCTCAACCCTATAATCTGGCTGCTCGCCATCACTGACCTGTTCGTGTATATCGTACGCTTCGCGGTGCTCGACTGGGGCCCGACCTTCCTGCAGCAGCGCGAAGAGCCGCTTTCGCCGGAACTTGCCGGCTGGACCATTGGAATCTTCGAGATTGCCGGCCTGCTGGGTATTCTGGCCGCCGGATGGGTTTCGGATAAGTTTTTCCGGTCCAAGTCGCACAGAGTGGTGGCCATCGAGATGCTCCTGACTGGCGCCTGCCTCCTGGCCCTGCATCTGGTGCGGAACACCGCTTCTCCAATTGTAATCCTGATACTCCTCGCCCTGGCTGGATTCTTCCTCTATGGCCCGCAGGCTATGATAGGCGTCACCGCATCCAAGCATGCCACCAAGAAGGCTGCATCCTCGGCCCTGGGTATCATCGGCATAATGAGCTATGTATCAGTGATTTTCACGGGTGCCGGCCTGGGTTGGTACTCAGACCATTTCGGCTGGGACAGCCTATATCTGCTGATGGCGGGAGTATCCGTAATCGGATTCATTTTCATAGTCGTGCTCTGGAATATCAAGGACGACGGTTATCTAAAGGAAGAATAGTATGTGTTTTCCCTTATTCCTTCTGATGAATTTCGTCATCACCACCTTCGGGGCGGTGAATGACAGCACTCTGGTGCAGACGGAAGCTATCCAGAGAGCCGTGGATGCCGCGGCCGTTGAAGGCGGAACCGTGCTGATCCCCAAGGGCGTCTGGCTTTCCGGCGCCATCTTCTTCAAGCCCGGCACCAGCCTGTATCTGGAAGAAGGCGCCGTGCTGAAGGGAAGTACGGACGTGGCCGATTTCCCGGACATCCCCGTGCATATCGAGGGGGTGCTCCAGCCCTACGTGTCCGCGCTGATCAATGCGGACCGCTGCGACGGCTTCACCATCAGCGGCAGCGGCACCCTGGACGGCAACGGCCTGCCCTATTGGAAGGCCTTCTGGGCGCGCAGGAAGGAGAATCCCGACTGCACCAACCTGGAAGTGCGCCGCCCGCGTATGATAGGCATCAGCAACAGCTCGGATATCAGCCTAGAGGGGATACGCCTGCGCAACTCCGCGTTCTGGAACATACATCTCTACAAATGCAAGGGGGTGAAGGTGTACGGGGTGGATATCTATGCCCCGGAGAAGCCCGTGAGGGCGCCTTCATCCGATGGCATCGACCTGGACGCCTGTGAGGATGTGCACATCCGCGGATGCAGCTTTGCCACTTGCGATGATCTTATCGCCATGAAAGGAGGGAAAGGCCCCTGGGCTGATACGGATCCTGACAATGGCCCCGTGAAGAACGTGCTGGTGGAAGACTGCCGCTTCGGCCACGGCCCGGGAGTGCTGGTATTTGGAAGCGAATGCGTGAGGGCGGAGAACATCGTGCTGCGCAACAGCATAGTGGACGGCACCGACCGTCTGGTCTGGCTGAAGATGCGTCCGGACACGCCTCAGCACTATGAACACATACGTGTGGAGAATGTCACCGGCAAGGTGAAATACGCCATTTTCGTGAAGCCCTGGACGCAGTTCTTCGATCTGAAGGGCCGCGAGGACATTCCCATGTCTTATGCTTCCGACGTTCGTATTCAAAACTGCAAGCTGGACTGCAACGTGGCCCGCTTCATCGCCGATGCGCCGGACCAGTTCGAAGTCCGGAAGGTGGTTTTCCGCAAGAACCGCCTGAGCTGTGACCGCAGCGGAGTGCGCTTCCTGGGGCTTCTGAAGGGAGAGAAAACCGGCCAGAAGGGTTATTCCTACCAGGGGATGGACATCAGCGGGCGCTATATGCTGAGTTGCCAGAACCAGGGGATCGCCACTGTGTATAAACTGTCCGGAAAGAAGTTCAAGCCTGTCGGGCAGTTCCATCTGGCCTCGTTCCATAAGGACAATCATGCCAATGTAGTGACATTCGGCCTGGAAAAGGCTTCCAAAGCGGATCCGCTGCCGGTGGCTTATGTGAGCCAGTGCAGCAGAAACCCTATCGACGGTAAGAAGGACGTGCTGTATGCAGAGCGCATCAAGCCCGATTTCAGTGGTTCTGAACTGCTGCAGACTATCTTCTACGATGATGTTAACCACGACTTCGGATATGCCCTGCAGTGGGTGATAGATACAAAAGAAAAGATGCTCTACGGCTATGGGAACACCATCGACAACACCAATCCCGCCAACAGGCACCGCATCATCAAATTCCGCCTGCCGTCGCTTTCCGAGGGGCCTCTGGTGGTGCTGAAGCCGGAAGATGCGCTGGAGGACTACCTGATCGAGGAGGTGTCGGATTTCCGTTTCAATCCCATAGGGCAGGGACTCTATATCTGGAAAGGCAAACTCTACATGCCCACAGGAGTGGGAAATGCCAAGAATCCTTCAATCCTTTATGTGTGGGATCTTACCAAGCGTAGCATGGCCGAATACGATTTCTCCATGAACACAACCGGGGAATTCGAGGATATAGGCCGCCGTGGGCGCTGGTTCTACATTCAGGGCCAGGACGGAATCTTCCGCACTAAGGTTTTCTGAACATCGAAACTCTGAACTTCGTGCAGTTGTAAGGCACCATTGCGATGGTGTCTGGATTCCCAGTCGATCCGGGCGTGACAGCCGGAACATACAGCACTACGGGGGCATCTTCTATACGCCAGCTCCAGGGCGAAGGCATCTCATTCAAAGCGTGGACGACCTCTATCTGAGTGGCATCCTGCACGTTCAGCACATAATCGCTGCACTGGCCGGGCACGACCGTGTTCTCGTCTATATCGTAGAGAGGTAGTGCGTAGAGCAGAGGACCATAGGTGATGCATTCGTATTTCCTGCCTGCCAGAGTGTCCAGTGCGGCGTTGTTGATGCGTCCCCAGTGCGGCTTGATGAAGTAATTTGTTTGCGGATAGCAACTATCCTCCCATTCGCTGATGGCGGGTTTCATGGGCAGGCTGATAACGACCTGATCGCCATCTTCCCACTTGCGCATAATGCGGAGGAAATGTTTGTAGTAAGCACCTTTTGCTTCCTTTCCGTTCACTTGGACAGTCATGCCATCGCACCACTCCGGCACCCTGAAATACAGGGGCATCCTCTTTGCCTGGCCGGCCTTTACGGAGATTCGGATTTCTTCTCCGAAAGGGAATGCGGTTTCGCAGCTCAGTTCCAAGCCTTCGGCAGATGCCTTGCATGGCCCGTAAAGGGTGAAGGCAAGCCCTCCGCCGGCCACCCTCATCCACATATTCTGCACGTAGTTGGGGATGATCCAGTTGCTGCTGCCGACGCAGCAGAGGGTTTTGTTGCCGGTGGGAGAATAGACTATCTGCTTTCCGGGACCGGGAACCGGTGGTGCGGGAGGGAATGATTCGTCGATGCGATTGGGGCTCTGGTAGTAGCTCATCGTCTTGAAATCCCGGCTGACGGGCACGGGACCTGCGTTGAGGAAGGCGCGCTCGATCTGGTCTGCCCAGCGGGAGTCGCCTGTGATGCGCAGCAGCCAGGTCTTGGTCCACATCGCAGCGGGGATATCGCAGGTTTCGGTGAAGCGGTAAGGGCCGATGCCGGAAAGATATTCCTCTGCGGAAACCACTCCGTAGGGGAGCAGGTTATACTTGTCTCCCCATTCTATCAGGTGTATGGTGGTTTCCAGTTCCTCTTTGTCGCCTGTCCAGAGCGATAGCAGGGCAGGCACGCGGGAAATCTCGTTGAAACTAACCCCGTGTATGGTGGCATCTTCCCAGTTGCGGTCCCATCTCTCCTTCTTGTTGCGCAGGCGCTGCTCTTCATAAATTTGATTGGGCTGGGCGGCGTAGTCCAGCATGGTCTTGAGTATAGCCTCGTTGCCTGTGAGGATGTAGGTCTCGCTCATCGCATCGAGGTTGGTGGCACCGCGCACCAGGCCCTGAGTGAGTCCGGCGGTCTCGGCGTAGATATCGTCTTCAGGGGATTTGAGGTAGTATCCGGAGGAATAAACCTTCTCCAGTGCTTTCAGAATGCGTTCGTCGTGAGTGGCCTGATAATAAGAAACCAAGCAGCGCCCCATCAGGCCGTGGGCCCAGTTGTTGAAGGACCCCTTGCTTTCGCTGCCGTTTTCTTCCTTGACTATATCATCTCCTTTCCACCAGATGAAAGTGTGGTTGGGGCTGTTCAGGACGCCGTTCACGACTCCGTCCAGCCTCTCGGTGGTTTTGCGTATGAGAGTAGTGTCGCCAAGCTGATACCCCAGTTTGAGCGCTCCGTCCAGCCAGTAGGCGCTCTGTTCCAGAAGCCATCCCGTGCTGCTCAGTTTGCCGTCACCGTCGCTCTGGCGGGCGGTGATATCACGCCCCAGCCATCCGTAGGCAAATACCTGCTCGTATTCATCCAGATGCCCGGTAATCCCGTTTGCGGCATCCTCCGCCCAGTCGCGGAGCCATCCTTCGGGCTTAATAGTGCCCACTTCGAGGGGGGTGAAACGTACTGGTAGTCTGGTTTCGTAACTGCCGCTGCTTTTATTGCAGCCCATGACGAATATAACCAGAATGATGCTGGCGGCAAATGTTTTGATTTTCAGCATGTTAATAAAAACAGAGTGCTTGAAACCAAGCACTCTAATTATTGTATATCATTAATTGTCAGCAGGTTGAGCGCCACATCTCCTCCGAGGCGCACGCGCAGCCAGTTCTCCAGACGGACCTTGTTCTCCGGAGCAAGCGGCTCGTCGCAGTAAACAATGGCGAGAATGCCGTCCACCCTGGTACTGTCGGCTTCGACCGTAGCCCCGCGCGAGAGATGCAGAGCCGTCACCTGAGGATACTGTGCAATCGCTTCAGCAGTAATCTGCTCGTAAGGGATCCGGCGCCCATTCAGGGAATCCACCGTCGCCTGCAGGGCCAGGATCTCGTTCTCCTTGGCTTCCAGCTGGCGGTCCATACGCTCGTAGATGCCTTCCACGAGTTTCTTGGACTGGTCGTCGGAATCTATGGCGTTTTCCTTGATTTTCAGTTCATTGGCCTTGATACCATATTTGCCGGCAAGTTCCACGAGGTCCAGACGTTCCTGGTCGTTCAGCGCTTCTCCGGAAAGATAAAGGGTCACGGCACGGTTGCTTCCATTGCTTATCTTGTAGTCGTAGATATAGGCACGGGCATACATCCTGTTCTCGCTCACGAAGTTCTGTGCGTTGGTGGTGAAGTTGTTGTTGCGAATCATTATGAATGCCGACCAGATGCTGGGGATGGTCACGAGCAGCACTACCGCTGTAATCAGGGTGCGGGTGCGGCGGGCGGTGCGTTCATCTGCGAAGCTCTTCTGCTGGAAGTGCAGGTACTTGCATGCCAGGTAGGTGGCGAACATTATGAAGATGGCGTTGATGGTGAAGAGGTACATGGCCCCCAGGAAGAAGTGCCAGTTGCCTTTCGCCAGACCGAAGCCTGCGGTGCAAAGAGGGGGCATGAGGGCAGTAGCGATCGCCACCCCGGACATCACCGTGCCCTTCTCCTTGCGCGCATGCTCGAGAATGCCTGCGAATCCGCCGAAGAGTGCTATCAGCACGTCGTAGATAGAGGGAGACGTGCGGGCCTCGAGCTCGGTAGGATTTGCGAGATTGAGAGGGGAGATGAGGAAGAAGAGGGAGGATGCTATCAGGCTTATGCCCACCATTATCAATAGGTTACGGAAGCTGTCTCCGAGCAGTTTGGTGTCGTTCACGCCGAGCCCCAGACCCATGCCGATGATAGGGCCCATCACCGGGGAGATGAGCATGGCGCCGATAATCACCGCGGTAGAATTCACATTGAGGCCTACCGATGCGATGATTATGGAGAACGCGAGAATCCAGACGTTGGGTCCGCGGAAATAGATATTACTGCGTATATTGGCCGCTGCGGCACCCACATCTACCTGTTCGGAGATGTTGGCGGTGTCTCTGAGGTACGACGATATCCACTCTTTGAATTTCATAACACTAACGGAATAGCTTGTCTATTGCTTTGATGCTTTCGGGCAGAGCGAAAATAGCAACCCTGTCTCCGGCTTCGATCTTGGTTTCTCCGACCGCGATGAATGCATCCTCTCCGCGGATAACACCGCCTATGATGGCTCCGCTGGGGAAGGAGATATCCTTAAGAGCTTTCTTGGTGATGGCGCTGCCCTGTTCGGCGGTGTATTCTATCACCTCGGCATTGGTGCTGCGCATATATTTCACGAAGCGGGCCTTGCCGCCGAGGGTGAAGCGGTAGATCTTGTCGGCGGTGATGAGTTTCTTGTTGATGACGCTGTCTACGCCCATCTCTTCTGCCAGGCGGATGTATTCGGTGTTTTCCACCTCTGCCACGGTGCGGGGAACGCCCATCTTCTTGGCCACCACGCAGGTGAGGACATTGGTTTCGTCCCGGCCGGTCAGGGCCACGAAAGCGTCGCACTCGCTGATGCCCTCGTCGAAGAGGAGGTCAGAGTTGCGTCCGTCGCCGTTCACTATCTCGATGTCGTCGTCCAGTTTCTAGTTTAGCTTGAGGCAGCGATCATGGTCTATCTCTATGAGTTTGACCTCGATTCCCTTGGCCAGCAGGTCTGCAGCAAGCATTTCCGCTACTTCGTTGCCACCTACTATCATGACTTTTTCCACCTGCACGGTGCTCTGTCCGAAGTATTTGACCATGAGGCTCACTCCTTCCTGGCGGGAGAAGGTGAACACCATATCATCGTACTGGAAAACGGTGTCAGGGCCGGGGATGATGGTATTGTTGCCGCGGGAGATGGCAATGATGCGGAACTGCTCCAGTTCTTCTTTGCTGAGTTTTGCCACGAACTCGGAGAGTTTGAGATCCAGCAGGGGAGAGTTCTCGTCCAGTTTGAAAAGGGATACCTGCAGCTGCCCGTGGCCGAAGTCCATGGTCTCGGAAGAAGAACTGCGCTTGAGCTGGGCCACTATTTCATCTGCCGCAATGCGCTCGGGGTAGAACAGGAGTTCGATGCCCAATTCGTTGAACATCAGGAGGTTGTCTGCGGAGAGGTACTCTTCGTCATTCACGCGTGCCAGCACCTTGGCGGCGCCGAGGCGTTTTGCCAGGAGCGCACCCACAATGTTGGTTTCCTGCTGGGTAGAAGGATAAACCGCGATGAAAAGATCGCATTTCCCCACTCCGGCCTTGTTAAGAACGGCGGTTGAGGAGGGATTACCCAGTATCGTGCGGACGTCTACCGCGGACGTCAGTTTGCCAAGACGGGACTCATCGTTATCGATGATCGTAATGTCGTTGCCCTCGCTCCTCAGCATTTTCGCGAGGTGCGAACCAACTTTTCCGGCTCCTTGAATGACTATTCTCATGTGCAAACTAAATAATTATCAGTTTATGTGTCAGTCCTGCCACCTTGGCGTTTTGTTCAGGCTGCGGGACGTGATGGCCTTGAACTCGCAGATTCTCCCATTCTTTGTGGGCATCGCGAACCGCCTTTGCGAGTTCCGGCTTTCCCATGCAAAAATAAGCAATTCTCGCGCAATTATCCAAAAATGCGCGTATGCGCAGGAAACGTGCGGCCTTGCGTGCGGCTTGAGCGGGAGCCAGACCTTGTGTGATGTAGGTTCCCGGAAGGTTCTTTTCCAGCGTGAGTAGATTGTTGCGGAAGTTCAGCTTGAGTTTGAAGGGGGATGTGGGCGGAAGGGTGCCTCCGCCCAGATGCCAGACCACAGATTGCGGCACCACATTCACCTTCCATCCTGCCAGTTGAGCCCTCCAGCAAAGGTCTATCTCTTCCATATGGGCAAAATAGCGGTCGTCCAGGCCGCCCAGCTGCTTCCAGAGGCTTGCTCGGATGAGCAGGCAGGCTCCGGTAACCCAGAGCACGTCAGGATCTGCGTTGTCGTATTGCCCGTGGTCTTCTTCTACTCTGTGATGCACCCGGCCGCGGCAGTAGGGGAATCCGAAGTGATCCAGCAATCCTCCTGCGGCACCGGCATATTCGAAGCAGCTGCTTCGGATGTAGGGTTTGTCGGGATCCGGATTATGCAGCAGACCATGTAGTTTAGGCCCGCAGATGCCGCATTCCGGATGCGTTTCCATCCACTTCAGGAGAGGCTCCAGCCATCCGTCTTCGACCTCGATGTCGGAATTGATAAGAACGAAAAAGTCGTAGCCGTCGTCCTCAAGAGCCTGGAATGCCAGGTTATATCCTCCGGTGAAGCCTTTGTTTTCCTCGAGATAGATGGTCCGGACCTCGGGGAATTCCTGCTCTAGCACTTCGCGGCTGCCGTCGGTAGAGCCACTGTCGGCGACTATCAGGTCCGCCCCTGCCTGCTGGCACGAATGCAGCAACCCGGGGATGAAGGCCCTGAGGTAATCCTTTGTGTTCCAGTTAAGTACGACTACGGCAGTTTTCATTACGGGTTATTTCTTGCTGCAACAATCATGCTCGCCCTTGTGGCAGCATTCGCCACTGTCTTTTTGGCAGCACTCGCCATCTTCGCCATCGTGTTTATGGCAGTGGTGGCCTTCTTCGCCGTCATGTTTGTGGCAGCCGCCCTTTCCGTGGCAGCAATGGTGCTCCTCTTCCTCCTCAAGCGGGAGATACTCCCCGTGAAGGCCCTCGTCCAACTCCTTCTTGGTGGCATCACGCACGGAAACCACCTCCACGTCGAAGTTCAGGGTCTTGCCTGCCAACTGGTGGTTGAAGTCCATCGTGACGGTCTCTTCCTTCACTTCTGCCACGGTTCCCTGCACCACGTGCCCGGTGCTGTTGAACATCGGGACTATGGTGCCGATCTTGAGGAGATCTTCGCGCAGGACTCCTCCTACCACGAAGGAGGATTTGGGGATGTCGAAGCGAAGTTGGGGATTGACGGTGCCGTAACCCTCTTCCGGGGATACCACGATGCTGAACTTGTCGCCGGGCTCATGGCCTTCCAGGCCCTTTTCGAAGCCTGCGATCATCATGTGGGTGCCGTGGATGTACTCCAGGGGCTGTCCTTCGGGGCTCTGGTCTATCACCTTTCCCTCTACCGTCAGGCAGTAAGCCACTGCCACTACTTTGTTCTGTTCTATCTTCATATAATTCAATTTGTTTTTTCTTCTTTGTTCCGTATGCAAAAATGGCTATTCTGCATACAAATGCCACTATTTTTCGTCGCTCGTATGCAAAAATGGCGATTTTGCATACAAGGGCGTCAGCCGCTGAAGTCGACAGCGTCGAACGCCAGGGTGGGGGTGAGTTTGGAGCGGCAGCGGCGGGCATCCGTGCCGGCCGCGAGCAGGCGCGACCACAAATCTACGATATTCCCCGTAATCAACATCTCCCGAACCGGATGAACGATCTTGCCATCTTTAAATCTGTATCCCTGAATCGCATACGAAAAGTCCCCCGTCGCAGGATTGCTGTTCCCGCCGCAGAAATCGGTAATCAATATCCCGTCTCCGCACATGGCCATCAGGGCCTGACGATCCGACTGTTGAGTCTTGAAGGCGGGAATAAAGGGCCTGGTGGCATCTTCGACGGTGGGAGCAATGCCGAGTTTATTCGCCATGTAGGTGTTCACGAAATACTCCTGCACCACGCCGTTCTTCACGATGTAATGGTTGGCCGTTGCGACGCCCTCCGAATCGAACATTTTACCGCAGGCCTCCCCGGGGATGCGGGGCATGTCCATGATATCCAGTCCGGCAGGGAAAACCTGCTTGCCGAGAGTATCCGTCAAGAAGGAATTCTTCTGCTGGATGTTGAATGCATTGAGGGCGTTCAGAATAGGATTCAGCACCTTCTGGGACACTTCGCTGTCGATAACCGCGCGGTATTTCCCGCTGCGGCAACGCTTCGGCCCGATCTGCATAACCGCTTCTTGCAGAGCTAGTTGCGAGACTTTCTCCGGATGGAAATCTTTCAGCAGGGGAGAGGCTTCCCACCATCCGCCGCTGTATTTGTGGCCACGGGAGTCCTGTATGGTCAGTTCCGTGAAAAACTCGAAGGATGTTTCGCTATGGATCACTTTCGTGCCCTGGCTGTCCACCACGTAGTTCCAATACTCCGAATCGGAATACTCTCCCTCCTCCGAAATCAACTTCCACCCTTCGCGCTCGCCAGGCCCGGAGTTGCTCCTCTGCCTCGCTACCGCCACGCACGAGGCTCGCTCAAAAAACTTC
>JAGCUK010000004.1 GCA_017962925.1 Bacteroidales bacterium | reverse complement strand
GAGGAAGGTAGTAGTTCATCATGGAGAACATACCCTTCTTCATCTCACCACCGAACCAGGTGTTCTGGCTAACCTGCTCGCGGCTGGTAACGTTGAATGCAATGCAGGTGTCTGAACGGAGACCGAGTTCCTTATAGTTCTCGACCTTGGCCTTGGATGCGCAGTAAACCACGAAATCGGGCTCCTGATCGAATTCCTTCTGATTCTTCGGACGGATGAACATGTTGGTCACGAAGTGGGCCTGCCATGCAACCTCCATGATGAAGCGGACCTTCATGCGGGTGTCTGCGTGGGTGCCGCAGAAACCATCGACAACGAAGAGGCGCT
Organism: Bacteroidales bacterium; assembly: GCA_017962925.1. GTDB lineage: Bacteria > Bacteroidota > Bacteroidia > Bacteroidales > UBA932 > Cryptobacteroides. The sequence goes on along the minus strand of JAGCUK010000004.1, from coordinate 20,725 downwards.
TGCCGCAAAGCTGCTTCTGAGCGAGCTTCTTGACATCCTTCCATACCTTGACGGACATCTTGTGGTTATCGTTCGGATAGCCTTCGGTTGTCCACCAGATCTCACCGGGTTTGCCTTCCTTGGTGGTCTGATCGTAAACGATGTATTTGTCTTTAGGGGAACGCCCGGTGTAAACGCCGGTCATTACATTGATTGCGCCGAGTTCGGTCACCTGGCCTTTGTCGAAGCCCTCGAGGCCGGGCTTGGTCTCTTCGTTATAGAGAACCTCGTATGTGGGGTTGTAGAGAACCTCCTTAACACCGGTAATACCGTACTTGGCAAGAACTTTTTTATCCATAAATATCTTTAGAGTTTAGAGTTTTTCTTAAAGTCGCGCAAATTTACGTAAAATGCTGCAAAAAGTAAACCAATTTTACGCCTAAATCACAACAAATGATGAATATTCCCTAAAGCCTTCCGTAGGTCATGCCGGGCCAGTCGTCCGTGCGGAAAGGCCATGCCGGCAGCCCCTCTGAATTGAAGAGGTTGCAGACGGGGTTGACAGCCCATCCGTAGCGCACTGCAACGGGATAGGGTACTTCCGGAGAGGACACTACGACCTGATTAGCGCCAAAGCCCTTTTTGACGACGATTTTTGCATCCGCCCAGTGCCATACCCTGTCGGCGCCGGCAATCTGGAAGCCCACGAGTTCTCCTGCCTCTGCTTTCTTCACCAATTCTGAATTTATCGCATCCTTGCCATAGCGATCCGTGGCGAAATCCCCTGAAGTAATAACCTGCAAGCCACCTGCCACATCGCTGAAGTTGAGGGTGATAGATCCGTTGCGGATTGCATAACTCGAAACGCGCGGCCCGTTGCAGACAATCTTCTTGCCGTAGTCGTTCGCCAGCGCCAGCCTAGCGAGTCTTTCGCCCACTTCCTGCTTGCGCACGGGGTGGACATCATCAGCTTCGCCGATATCGATTATGCAGGCCATGCCGACCTTGTCCATGCTTTTGGTGGCCATCGCCTGAGCCTCGCGGAGTTCCGCCCAGTCATCTTCTGCCGGTATGGGCTTGACCTGCTTGTAGTTGGCTATCTGCGTGATATAGAAGGGGAAGTCATATCCCCATGTGGCGCGCCAGTCGGCAATCATCGCAGGCTGAAGCTCGCGATAGCGGTATGCCCAGGAGGCGTTGGATTCGCCCTGATACCAGATGGCACCCTTGATAGCATAGGGAGCGAGAGGCTTGACCATCGCATTGTAGAGCACCGTCACCATGTTAGGCTCGCGGGCGGTGGATTTGGGGATGCCCTCGAAGGATACGGAAAGCGTTACCTTCCAGACATTGTCCAGCATGATCTTCTTGCCATCAGGGCCCTGAACAAAGAGGAGGCGGGGATCTCCGTAGAGACCGCCGTCGCCGTGGTCATCGGTGCAGCGGATGGTAATGACCGCCTTGCCTTTCTTGACGAGGCGTGCGGGGATGGTGTACTCGCGGTTCTTGTTCCACTGACGGCCGAATCCCACCAACTGTCCGTCCCAGTAGGTCTCATCGTAGTCATCGACGGGGCCGAGGGAGAGGGTGATATCCTTTCCTTCCCACGATGCGGGCACTTCAATCTCCTTGCGGAACCAGAAGATGCCGTTGATGTTGCGCCAGATCTCCTGCACTTTTCGAGGGAGGACGATCTTGCTCCAGGCAGAATCGTCGAAGGTCGGCATCGCCCACACGGGTACGCCGCCGCTGAGGCCGTTGTCCTGGGTGGTGACGCTCTTGTAGAACGCCGCCATCTCCTCTTCGAAGGTGCGCTCGCGGTCGCTTTCATCCTCCGAAAGACTCTTGACAATATTGTATTTCGGGCGCATCTCCGGGTAGCTGTTGACTACGCCGGCGCTCATCCATGCTTCGATGATGGTGCCGCCCCAGCTGGTGTGGATGATGCCCACGGGCACCTTCAGCTCCTGCAGCAGTTTGCGGCCGAAGTACCAGCCTGCGGCGGAGAAGTTGCGGACGGTTTCGGCAGATGACTCCTGCCATCCGTCAAAATCCGCCTTGAACCAGTCCCTCTCGCTCATTCCGGTGGCGCGGGCAACCTGCAGCAAGCGGAGATCGGCGAACTGCGAAGAGCCATCGATGTCACCCTTGTTGACGCGCACTGCCCTCCAGCTCTCCATCGGCATCTGCATATTGGATTGGCCGGATGCAATCCAGACCTCGCCAATAACCACGTTCTGCAGGGTCACAGGCTCTCCGTCGGAGATGGTGATGTTGTATTTCATGAAACTGCCCTTCGGCGTGGAGACTTTAACCTCCCAGCGCCCGTCGGCTGCCGTGGTGGCATTGTAGGTCTTGTTATCCCAGGATGTGGTGACCTTGATGGCTGCACCCGGGGCGGCCTTGCCCCAGATCGGGGCCTGGCTGTTCTGCTGAAGGACCATATTGTCGGTGAACAGGGGAGTCAGTTCCACCTTTGCGGCCGCGCTGAGGCCTACCAGGAGGGCTGCTGCAATGAAGAGGATTCTTTTCATTTTCGATGTGGTTTTTTCGATTTGTTCAAAATTACAAAAAATATTCTATTTTTGCAGATGTGTATTAGAACCTTTTAGCATGGAAAAGATCATCGATCCTATTCCTCTAGAGCTTATTAAGGCGGAGCTGACTCCCGCCAGGAAGCTTATGGATACCAACAAGGGCGGCAACGAGATTTATGTCGTAGATTGCCACAACGCCCCGAATACCCTGCGCGAAATCGGACGAATCCGCGAAGTTACCTACCGAGAGGCAGGTGGCTGCTCCGGTAAGGAGGTGGATCTTGATGAATATGATTTTCTGGAAAAGCCTTATCAGCAGCTGATTGTGTGGGATCCCGATGCCCAGGCGATTATCGGCGGCTACAGGTATTTGCTCGGAAAGGACATGACTTTCAAGAAAGACGGACAGCCGAACGTGACTTCGTCCCATCTGTACACATTCTCGGATAAATTTATCGACGAGTATCTTCCCAAGACCATGGAGCTCGGGCGTTCTTTCGTGGCTCCCGAATACCAGAGTTCCAAAGCCGGCGCCAAGGCTCTGTTCACCATGGATAACCTGTGGGACGGTATCACCGGCGTGCTGCTGAGCCATCCCGGAGTGGAGTATCTTTTCGGAAAGATGACCATCTATAAGTCATATAACAAGAGTGCCCGCGAGCTGATTATCCGTTTCTTGGAGAAGCATTTTATGGATGAGGAAGTGCTGGTGCGCCCCTACAAGCCGCTGAGGTCCCATACGGATGGCCGCCTGCTGGATTTGATTCTGAGGGAGGATGGCCTGAAGGAGGATTTGAGGTGCCTGAAGGATGCCCTGCGCAAGCTGGGTACCAACATTCCGCCGCTCGTGAACTCTTACATCAATTCTTCTTCCACGATGAAGATCTTCGGGTCCACGGTGAATGATGAGCTTTCAGATGCCATCGAGACCGGCCTGATGATCCGCTTCGACGATATGTATCCGGACAAGCGCGACCGTCACATCCTTACCTTCATCGAGAAGCGCGTACCACGCCTCCGCAGGATTGCGGTGCGTTATATGCCGGAAAATCATCAGGTTTCCCACGAAGTGGAATTCAAGTAAGAGTTATTTTCCTCTACAGATATCACAGCGGCCGCAAGGGTCGCTGTTTTTTTGTCCGAAGTAATCCAACAGGAAAGCCTGGCGGCAGGTGTCGGTTTCCGAGACATATTCGATAATGGTCTCGGTGCGCCCGGCACTCCTCTCCCGAAGCATCTCGTAGCGCTTGGGCTGAAGGTCTACGTTCCCGCGCTGTAAGTGATTGTGATGCAGAGTGATAACGTCGCTCTTTTCTCCCGGGACATAACGTATCACATGCTCCAGTGAAAGCCTGTAGAGCAGCTGCCGCAGGTCCGGAACACTCACCCCGATATTGGCCGCGACATAATCCTCCGCAATCGAAACCGGGTAAGAGAAAATGCCCGTATAGTTCCGCATCAGCAGCTCCAGCAGGGGCACCATGCGCTGGTCCGGCAGGTCGATGTCGTAGAGGGCGCGGCGGTCTACCACGATCTGCACCTGCGTATTGATATCCACCGCCTCGGTGTAAGAAAGATGCTCGGAGCGCTGCAGGTAGATGATTGCGTTTCGGGCGGATGCCTGATTCAGCTTGAAGTGCTTGCAGAACTCCATCAGATCGAACCTGAGCTGACGGCCCATTCCCTGCTCGTAGGGTATCTGGAAGAAAACGTGGAGTTTGTGGTAGATATCTTCGATGTACTCCAGCGAGGGGAAGGAGAGGCTGTCCAGCTGATGCAGGCGGCGCACGTCATCCGGGCTCCAGAGAAGCACTGCATAGGACTGCTTGCCATCGCGCCCGGCACGTCCGGCCTCCTGGAAATAGGCCTCCGGACTTTCGGGGATATCGCAGTGCACCACGAAGCGCACGTCCGGTTTATCGATGCCCATTCCGAAGGCGTTGGTGCATATCATCACGCGGATATCTCCCTTCTTCCAGGCCGCCTGGCGCTGGCTGCGCACTTCGTTGGAAAGCCCTGCGTGATAATAAGATACGCTCACTCCTTCCGCCTTCATCATGGCAGAATACTCCTCGCATTTCTTGCGGCTGCGGAGATAGATGATGCCGCTTCCTTTCACGCCCTGGCAGACCCCCAGCAACTGGCCAAACTTATCCTCGCAGCGGCGTACTATATAATTAAGGTTGGGGCGCTCGAAGCTGCTCCTGAGCATCAGCTTCTCCTTGAAGCGGAGCTTCTCCATTATGTCCTGCGCGACCTCCGGAGTGGCCGTGGCGGTGAGTGCGATCACGGGGGCGTCGAAGCGCTCGCGAAGTTTGCCGATGTGGAGGTAGTCCGGGCGGAAGTCATATCCCCATTGGGAGATGCAGTGAGCCTCGTCCACTACTATGTAGCTGACATTCAGGATGTCGATGTAGGATTGGAAGAGGGAAGTGCCGAGGCGTTCCGGGGAGAGATAGAGGAACTTGAAATCCCCGTAGGCGGCGTTGTTCAGGGCTGTATCTACCTGGAAGCGGCTCATTCCGGCGTGGATGCAAAGTGCCTTTATGCCACGGGCCTCGAGATTCTGCACCTGATCCTTCATCAGGGCTATCAGCGGCGTAATTACCAACGCCACGCCTTCCTTCATCATCGCAGGCACCTGGAAGCAGACGGATTTACCTCCGCCCGTCGGCAGTATCGCCAGCACGTCACGCCCCTCCGCCGCTGCAGAAATGATTTCCTCCTGCATCGGACGGAAGGCGTCGTAGCCCCAATACTGCTTCAGTACTTCCTTTGCCGTCATAGCTTGACAATATTACACTTCCAGCACCAGACCGTCGTAGGCGGGTTGCACGTCGGAGTGGATGCCGCGCTCTGCGCAGAGACGTCGGAGCTCGGCGGAGAACTCTTCATGAACCGGGAAGTTGTGGCTGAGATGGGTGAGCCAGGTGTGCTTGGCACCGATACGGTCCGCCAGCGCAAGTGCTTCATCCAGAGACAGATGCGAGTGATGCTGTTTGTATGTGACGGTGTTCAGCGTCACGTGCTCCAACCCTTCCAACTTGCAGAATTCCTCTTCCGGAATGCTGCTTAAATCTGTCAGATAAGCGATCGGCCCGATCCGGAAACCCAGGATAGGCATCTTCCCATGAATCCCTCGGAGAGTCTGGACCTCCACGCCTTTCCCGCCAAGCTCTGCGTTGTCCACTATATCCGCCGGAGTCGGCTGTATACTTCCGTCGGGCATGCGGTAGCCATAGCCCACGTCATGCACCCACACCAGTTCTTTGTCATCCGCGCAGGGATGCACCGTAAACGGCTTATTCTCAATCAGATGGATGTGCCATTCGGGCGAGCCGGGATAGCGGGGGAATGCGAATGCATAGGGGTATTCCCGTTTCAGATCTTCCAGCACCTTCGCCTCGCAATAGATCTCTGCCGGCCGGCGGTCCACATAGTTCAGCGACCGCACGTCGTCCAGGCCGCCGGTGTGATCTTTATGATTATGAGTGAGGAGGATAGCATCCAGGTGCCTGATATCCGCCCGTATCATCTGGGTGCGGAAATCCGGCCCGCAATCCACTAGAATATTCAGTCCGTCCACCTCGAAGAGGGCGGATGCCCTGAGGCGTTTGTCCCTTGGGTCGCTGCTGCTGCAGACGGGGCATTTGCACCCGATGATCGGGATGCCCTGCGAAGTGCCGGTTCCAAAGAATGTCAGTTTCATATCGTCACCTCCGTCAATTTGCCCACGAGTGCGGCGTCGTAGGGTCTTGTTATGCGGATGTAATTGCCTGTGTATCCGCTCATCGTGCCATCTTTTTCCTTTGATTCGAACAACACCCGTTCCCTCACTCCGCGGTTGGCCTCCACGAACTCCGTGTGCAGCCGGTCGCAGAGTTCTTCCAGCCGCGCAACTCTCTCAGCCTTAACGGGTTCCGGGACTTGGTCCGGCATGGTTGCGGCCGGGGTGCCAGGGCGTTTGGAGTAGGGGAATACGTGGATGAATGCGGGGCGGATCTGCTCCAGGAATGCCAGTTCCTGCCGGAAGAGTTCCTCGGTTTCGCCGGGGAGACCGGCCATCACGTCTATGCCGAAGAAGACCTTGGGTTTGCCGGGGCCTTCCATGCGCTTGCGGATGTATGCGATGCGGTCGGCGAAGAAAACGGTGGTGTATTTACGGCCCATGCGTGCGAGGATTTCGTCGGTGCCTTGTTGCAGGGGGATGTGGAAGTGGGGTTGGAATTTGGTGCCGGAAGCGATCCAGTCCACGATTTCTTCGGTTATGAGGTTTGGTTCAATGCTGGAGATGCGCCAGCGTTCTATGCCTTCCACTGCATTCAGCGCCTTCAGCAGGTCCAGGAAGGAATCGCTGGTTCCGCGGCCGTAGTCGCCGGTGTTGACACCGGTCAGCACCACCTCCTTAACTCCCTCAGCAGCAATAGCTTCCGCCGCCTTAACCACCTCGCATAGCGGCACGCTGCGGCTCCTGCCTCTGGCATATGGCACTGTGCAATATCTGCAGAAGTTGTCGCATCCGTCCTGAATCTTCAGGAAAGCCCTCGTCCGCTCGCTTGTGGAATAGGCACTGAAGACCGTCAGCGGCAGGGTTGTTGTCCCCCGGGGAACTCCGTTCGCTTCGCTCACTCCGGCACCTCCCATCGCAGGCGATGGGCACCTCCACCTGCCCGTGTCCGGGGGTGGACACGTCCCCGGGGGGCAACACCCTGCCGCTGCCAGCGTTTCCGATACGACTAACGATTTTTCGCTAGCAAGGAAAACGCGGGAGACGCCGGGAATGGCGCGGATTTCGTCCGGGCGGAGCTGGGCATAGCAGCCGGCGACAATGATGCGCGCATCGGGATTGATGCGATGCACCTTGCGGATTTCGCCACGGGATTTTTTATTGGATGTCTCAGTGACAGAACAGGTGTTAATCAGGTAAATATCAGCCTTTTCCCGCCAGGGAACCACCTCCAGCCCCGCATCACGGAACCCGCGCTCGTAGGTAGCAGTCTCGGCAAAATTCAATTTGCACCCCAGCGTGATAAAGGCAATCTTCATACGTTGCAACCTCCCTTCAAAGTCACTCTTGCGCACTCGGCAGGCCCTCCCACCGGAGGTGCCAACTTGGAAATACTGATCTCGAACGCCTCTAACTCCGGAAAAGCCTATTCAATGGCATCCCGGATCCTGCCAGCCACATGCTCCAGCAGATTGGAAGGAATTGCCATCTGCTCCGCCACGAGGCGATAAACCGCGCTGTAATCCACTGTGTAGGCCAAATCATCCGTCTGGATCGCAGTCTCCGGATTCACGGAGCAACTGAAATCCACCAGATACTCGCCGCCATTCTCCCTTTCGGAAGGCAGGCAGCCGTGGAAGGCATGGAAACGCATCCCGAGCAGCTCTATTTTGCCAGTATTATGAACACACATGGTCTCTTTCCGATAACAGGTTTATTCTTGCGCCAGCCGGCCACCGAATCCGTGCGGATGAACGCATCCGGCAGGGTGATATCCGCGGCGACGCAAAGTTTGGTGGCGGGGGAGAGCTGCTCCAGCAGATCCCCTAACAAAGAATCGTTGCGGTAGGGCGTCTCGATGAAGATCTGACTCTGCCGCAGGCCGGCGGAATCCTTCTCGCACCGGCGGATAGCCGCACGCCTCTCATCCGTCTTCGCAGGGAGATATCCGCGGAACGCGAAACTCTGCCCGTCCAGGCCGGAGGCCATCAGCGCCAGCATCAGAGAAGACGGGCCTACCAGCGGCACTACCGTAATCCCGTGGCGATGGCAGAGTGCCACCAGAGCCGCGCCGGGATCCGCCACTGCAGGCAGCCCAGCCTCGGAAATCAACCCCACATCCCCCTTCTCGAACAAAGGCAGCAGGGCCTCCACCTCGGCAGGCGCGGTATGCTCGTTGAGCTCGTGGAATTCCAGCTCCGCGATATGCCCCTTCAGGCCCGCGGCAGACAGGTAGCGCCTTGCCGTCCGGGTCTCCTCCACAACGAAGGTCTGCAGGCCCTTCAGCACACTCAGGGTGCCCTCGGGGATAACCTCCGCGGGCTCATATTCCCCAAGCGGGGAAGGAATCAAATATAACTTTCCCTTACTCATCCGCTTCGATAACTATAGTTTGCTTTTCTTCATTCAAGGCCGCTTCGCGGTTGATCTGCTGGCGCTTGCTCCTGCTCTTGAACAGCCCGCGCCAGAACTCGCCCCATTTGTTGAACTCCTTCTGATAGGTGATACCCACGCCGTTGCGCTGCGAGTAATCCAGATAACTCGTGTACTCGTCGGCGGAGTGCGAGAAGAGGTTCAGGCGCAGTTCGCCCGGGCGGTCCAGCTTGACATCGATATCCAGGTCGCCCACCATGTCGCCGTTGGGATTCGTGGTGGTAGTGTACTGGCGGTTGCCGAAGGAACCGCGCACTTCCACGCGGTTGTCGAAGAGTTCCGTGCTAACCGACACGTCGTAAAGGTTCGTGCCGCTGGAATTCTGTTGATAGCCCACACCCAGGTTCACAGGTATGTCCATACGGTTCAGCAGGTTGCTGAGCTGGCTGGACATGAGCTCGCTCACGTTAGAGAACACCATGTTGGTGTTGTTGACGATACCGGACTGCTCGTTTTCGAGGAAGCTGCCAGTGATAATCAGCGCGAGGAACTGTTTCTGCAGTTTGTCCTCGGTATTCAGGGCACTTTCTACCTCAGACTTGGTGGCTGGGTCGAGGTCGGGAATATCGATGGAGAACGCCAGTTTAGGCGCAGCGATCTTGTCTGAAATCTTGATTCCGCAGTTGACCAGGCGGCGGGTGGCGACGGAGGATGTATCCGCCATGAGCTTGTTGACCGCGGTGCGCAGGGTGTAGGTGGCATCGATGTCCAGCTCGGAATTGTTCACATCGCCGCCGAACTTGATGCTGCTGCCGTTGTTGATATTGAAGCTCTTGCTGACTATGCCAGGGATGGCGAAATGGTATTTTCCGCTGGAGATGTTGTAGTCGCCCGCTACATCCAGGATCTTGCGGGTTGGATTGATTTCGAGGTTGAGCAGGCCGTTGCCGCGAGCAGTCAGGTAGTTGTCGCCGGTGGCATCCAGCTCCAGCACCGCTTCCAGGTCCGGAGTGGCAAGGATGCGGGCATGTGCGGTCAGGCTGGACGCTGCCGTTCGCCTGCGGGTTTCCGCCTGCTGGAGAATCTCCTGAAGCATCTCCTCGTAAGGATCGATCGTCTCTACGCTATGGTCGGTGAAGGTCAGGAGGTCGCTGACGCTAGCGGAGGAGCCTCCGGCCAACGCGACATGCATTGTTCCGGCCTTGTTGGTGAAGACGTCGGCATCGATGTCCAGGGCATCCAGAGGGCCCTTGATGATGACATCGCCGCTCGCGAACAGATCGCCGTAGATATCGCCGCTCTTATTGCCGAAGAGCATCAGGTTACTGAGGGCCATGTTGGCATCCAGGCGGAAATCGTGCAGATGGTTGTAGAGGAGGCTGCCGTTGAGCGAGCCGTGGCCGCCCTCGGGGTCGGTGATGCTGAAGTTGTCGAAATGCACTCCGCTGTCATCCACCTTGAACGGCCCTCCTAGCTTGTATTCCACGCCGGTGTAGGCCACTTTCATGCGGCCGCTTTCGATTCGGGCGTCGTTGCTGGCGATGGAGAGACTGTCCAGGAGTCCGCGGGCGGTGAAGTTGCCGTGCAGTGTGCCGCCGAGCCCCGTAATCGCATCCGGCAGGAAGGGGGAGAGAAGCCCCAGTTTCAGCCCGTCTGCGACGCCGGTGGCGTTGACTGTCTTATCGGAGAAGCCGTAGGTGCCGCGTATGTTGAGGGCATCCATCCCGTCGGAAACGTCTCTGATAAAGGCACTTACGCGGTCGATGGTCTGGTCCCAGACGAGGGCGGCGCGCAGCGATCCGGCATTCTCCCCGGCCACCGCGAGAGAGTCGCAGGTGAGATTCAGCAGGCCCATCGCCTTGCCCTTGATAGGCGAGGAGATGATGGCTCGGCCGGAGGTGTGGCCGGCGATTCCGTAGTCCTTGCCAGTCAGGTGGTTGATGATGCTCATATCCACCTTGTCGATGCCAACGGTGAGGGTGTCGGCGCGGGTGGGGGAGATGCCTCCGTTGATGCGGATGTACTGATCTCCGTTGTAAATCAGGAAGTTGCGGAACTTTGCCTCGTTCGCGCGCACTATCACATCCGATTCCGCCAGATCCCACTGGGAATCCTCGAAACGGACGTAGGACGACAGCGGCTTGGCGTGCACGATAAGGGTGTCGGTGGCGTCGCGCTCCACGTTGCCCGCCAGGTAGATCTCTCCGACGTTATCCATTCCCACGATGTTGTCGTAGTGGAAGCTGAGGAAGAATTCGTTGCTCTGCGCGAACGCAGTGAATGCGCTGTTGGTGAAGCCGATGTTGCCCATCTTCAGCTCTTCCGTGAGCAGGGTGGCGTTGGCGCTGCCGCCAAGGTTGTCCAGGCTGATATCCAGGCCCTTGAGGTAGTTTGTGAGGTACGCCAGGCGGGGGGACTGCAGTTTACCCGTGAATTTACCATCCCGCATGCGGAGCTCTATATTGGTGGAATCCGCGATGTATGTGCCGGGCTTGATGAAGGACAGGAGGTCCCGGCTGTCGTGGAAGTTCACGCTGATATCGTAGTTCGAGTTGGGATCCCCGTGGTCCTTGTCTTTGACGCTGTAGATTGCCGGCAGTTCGCGGCGGGTGGTGACTGTCTGGATATCGTCGAAGAAGTCCAGTATGCTTCGGTTACCCACGTATCCGGCGTCCAGGAAGTTCGAGCGGATCTGGGCGCGGCTGATGCCGCCGCTGGTGTGCGAGCCTGCATAGATATCCCCGATATACTTGACTCCATTGTCGTTTTCGAGGGTTAGATCGTAGATGTTGAAGTCGCCGAGGAGGTCCACGCGAGGGATCTTCATCAGGTTCGCGTTAAGCTCCGCCGATACTTTGGAAGTGCCGCCGCGCTTGTCCAGATTAAGGGCCTCGAGGTCGGCGTATCCCACGTTCGCGGAGAACTTATAGAGCGCGTTCTTCGTCTTCGGGGAGAGGTTGAAGATTCCCTGGAAGATGAAGTTGAGGTTCGGATCCGCGCAGATGATTTTGCCGTCGAATGCGTTGTTGGAGTAGGTGCCCGCCGCGGCGATTCCGGTATAGTCGTATCCCATCAGGCCGAGGCGGTCCACCAGCAGCGAATCCACCCGCACAGCCACGTTACCCTTGTCCAGAATGGCCTTGAAGCCGGTATTGGCGGTCACTTTGCCGATGAAGTCCTGGTTGATTATGCTGCCAAGCGCGAGCTTGCGGGTATCCACTGTGCCGGAGATCTCCGTGCCTTTCGAGGCATCGGTGAGATGGGCGATGCGGAGGTTGGCGTCGGCGCTTCCGGAGTTGGCCTTGATAGTTCCCTTCGCCTTGAAATCGTTCAGCGCGCCCTTCGCAGTGCCGCTGAACTCCAGCTTCTGCCCCTTGGCAAACTGCTTTATCTTGATATCCTGGCCGGTGAGGCGGCTGGCAAAGGTCTCTGCCTGGGCGGTAGTGAACTTCATCTTGTTCACCTTCGCATCCAGCATATAATCATCGGTGATGGTGATGCCGGTGAGGCGCAGGGCCATATCTGCATCCACTCCACCGTATAGGTCAGTGACGCGGAACTTGTTGATATTCAGGTCGCTGACGTATCCCTCGGCGCAGATTTCATCCACCTTCGCAAGAAAGTCCATATTATCCAGGCGGCCGAGGCTGAACATGGAGATGGTCTTGGAGGAGATGGTGCTGCCCTTGGCCACCTTCAGTTTCATGCGCACCTTCTGGCAGTAGTAACGGTAGGCGTGCGGCTCGTAGGTGGTCATGCTGTAGAGCGGCGCGCGGAAGTCAGTGGCACCGTCTATCAGGTGGATATCCTTGATGATGGTCTGCCCCGGGCCTGCCTTGACTCGGGCGCTGGCGACCACATCCGCCCCGCAGGCCTCCGTGATGGCGGCTTTATCTATATCGATGCTGAAGTTGCCGTCGCTGATGTTGAGGTCGTGGGCTTCGAGGGTGCTGATGCGCGCGTCGAGGTCGGCGTAGTCGATTGCCGTGGGGGTACAGGGCTTCCGCTCCTTCTGGAAATCAGACATCCGGAAGCGGATATCCTCTCCATAGATCTTGCTTATGCTGATGGGAGGGGAGTTCTTGGTGGAGTCTTGCTTCTCGCCGCCGAACACGCGGGTGTAGTTCATCGCACCGCGGTAGAAGGGCTCCAGCGCCATGAAGGTCTCTACGCCGCGGACTTCCACCCTGTTGAAATGTATGCCCTTGCCGCTAAGAAGCTGCCTTGTGGCCACCGTGCCCTTGATTTCGCGGGCGAAGAGGACGGTGTCGCAGACGGTGCTGCCGGTGTGGTTGATATCCTCCGAATAAGGATGAGGATCGAGCACCAGGACATCTTTGAGGGCGATTGTGCCGGGCATCTGGAAGTTGACGGAAGAGAAAGTGATCTTGCCTTCCATCTTTCCGGCATAGCGGTCGATGATCTTATCCACGAGGCGTGTCTGCACCTCGGGGGACTGCACGGCGACTGCTGCCGTTGCCAGCAACAGCACTATCAATCCGAAGATTCTTGCGGCTATGTCTCTATTCCTTTTCGTATGCGCACAATTATTCTAATCTACAAAAATAAGAAATAATGCTTACATTTGTACGTTTGAAATCGATGAGATGGATATTATTTTAGGAATCGAGTCTTCTTGCGACGATACTTCCGCCGCCGTCATTGCCGACGGCTGGCTGCTTTCGAATGTGATAGCTTCGCAGGATGTGCACAAGGCTTATGGCGGGGTCGTGCCCGAGCTGGCGTCGCGTGCGCATGAGCAGAACATCGTCCCCGTGGTGAGCGAGGCTTTGACCCGGGCCGGCATTTCGGCTTCGGATCTGACCGCAATCGCGTTTACTCGCGGGCCGGGTTTGCTGGGGTCGCTGCTGGTGGGGACTTCGTTCGCCAAGGCGCTGGGGCTGGCTCTGGATATTCCTATCGTTGAAGTGAACCATCTGCAGGGGCATATTCTGGCAAGTTTTGTCAAGGAGAAAGACAAGCCTGTGGTGCAGCCGTCGTTCCCTTATCTGTGCCTGCTGGTTTCCGGCGGAAACTCCCAGATAGTGCGGGTGAATTCCCCGCTGGAGTTTGAGATTCTGGGGCAGACGATCGACGACGCTGTGGGCGAGGCCTTTGATAAATGCTCAAAGATGATGGGGCTCGGATACCCCGGCGGACCGGTGATCGACAGGCTCGCTAAACTAGGCGATTCCTCGAGGTTCAAGTTCGCCAAGCCGCACATTCCCGGACTGGATTACAGCTTCAGTGGAGTCAAGACTTCTTTGCTTTATTTCGTGAGAGATGAGATCGCGAAGGATCCTGATTTTATGGAGAAGAATAAGGAGGATATCTGCGCTTCGTTCCAGAAGACTCTGATCGATATTCTTATGGATAAGTTGGTGAAGGCTGCCAAGCAGACGGGCATTCGCGAGATTGCGATCGGTGGTGGCGTTTCGGCCAACAGCGGGTTACGCTCGCGCGTATTGGAAGAGGGCCGTAAGCGCGGCTGGAAGACTTATCTCCCCGAATTCAAATTCACTACTGATAATGCTGCCATGATCGCCATTGCCGGTTATTATCACTATCTTGCCGGCGAACGCACCGGGCTGGACGTGGCGCCGGTTTCCCGGACGGCGGATTTCTAAGCCTGGAGACTAATTGTTTGATTATCAATAAGTTGCTGAAAACAAATCGGTCAGTTTCGCCGATTTGTTTTAGGTAAGACATTGAATATTAGCAAGTTACCCTCCAGGCTAAAGTTGGAGTTAAAGAGATTTAGCAGCGGACTGGCCGGCGAGGAGGCCGGTAGCGAAGGCGATGTGAAGATTATAGCCGCCAGTGTCGCAATCGGCATCCAGAACTTCTCCGCAGAAATACATCCCGGGGACCTTCCGGGACTCCAGCGTCTTGGCGATGATATCGTCGTTGGAGACACCGCCGGCAGTCACCACCGCACGCTCATAACCCACGTATCCATCGATATCGAAAGTCCACTCCTTCAAGCACTTGGCTATGGTGGGGAGATTGACCCAGAGTTTGGTGTCCGTGCGCCCCTTGCGCTCCAAAGTCATGATGCCGGGATTGCACGCCACGAAGCCGGGGATGAGCTCCCAGGGCATGAGTTTGCCCAGGAGGATGCGGCACTTTTCCTTCTCCCGGAGATTGCGGCTGCGCGGATCCTTATCTATCTCCGCCCAAAGCTCTTTTACGCGAGCGGTAAGCTCGGTCAGCGGCACTCCGGCCTTGAGATCCACGACGAGTTTGACGCGGGATCCGTTGATCAGGGCCTTGACTGCCTTACGGCTGAGTTGGAAGCCGATCGGTCCTTCGATTCCGCCGTCCGTGAAGTCGATATCCCCGAATTCGCTGCCGGCCTGCGTTCCTTCGATAAGCAACTGCATGCCAACGTTCTTCAGTTGGATGCCTTTCATCTTCTCTCCCAGTTTCGTCATGGGCGTGCTGCGGTCGATATGCCCACGCACGTCCGTCATTTTATATCCACGGGGGACTAGGGCGGTGAGGGAAGGGAAGAGAGGGGTGATGGAATGGCCTGCGGCGGATGCGAAGCGATAGCCATCGCCGGTGGAGCCTGTGCCCGGATAGGAGAGGCCTCCGGAGGCGATGATCAGGCGCTGGCATGTCCAGGTTTCGCCGGTGGTTGTAGTGAGGATGAAGGGGTCTGTGGAGACGCTTGCCACCTCCGCATCACTTTGAATTTTGACACCGATTCCGTGGCAAGCGCGGACGAGCGTGTCGATGACATCCGTCGAGTGATAAGAGGCAGGATAGGCCCTGTCTCCGCGCTCGATTACGGCGGGCATTCCGGAGGCCTCGAACCAATCTACCAACTTGGCGGGAGTGAGGTTGAAGAACGCCGGCTTCAGGAAATTGGCGTTGGAGCGGATGTGCTGGCTGAACTCGTTCCAATCCTTCACGTTGGTGAAGTTGCATCGGCCCTTTCCGGTGATCATTATCTTCCGCCCGGGGCGGGGCATCTTCTCCAACAGCGTCACCGAGGCATCGCTGCCGGCGGAAACCAGCACCGACGCCGCTCCGTACGCGGCCATCAGCCCGGCTGCACCACCGCCGATTATGATGATATCAGACTTCATCGCACAAAAAAAGGGAAAGCTTAGCACATCGCACCGCTACAACCTCTGACCCTTGCTGCATTCCTGCCCTGGGGGAGTTGGGAGGGAGCTGGTCGTGTACGACTTTCCCGTCGGCAAATATAAGAAAACTTTCTTAAATACTGTCAAAAATCAGCGGCAGGATGTCATCTACGCGGTCAAACTTCCAGATCGTGCCATCGCCGATCATAATCACCGACATCGGATGACCGCCCTTCAGTTGATACTGCGCCATCACCTGGCGGCACGCACCGCAGGGAGTCGCAGGAGCCTTGGCAAGACGCCCCATCACACCGCCGGCAATCGCCAGCGAGACCATCGCCTTATCGGGATAGGTCGCCCCGGCATGGAACATGGCAGTACGCTCCGCACAAAGCCCGGAAGGAAAAGCGGCATTCTCCTGATTCGCCCCCTGCACTATCGTGCCGTTGCTCAGACGCACCGCCGCACCCACGTTGAAATGCGAATAAGGCGCATAGGACCCCTTCATCGCATCGATCGCAGCCTCCGCCAACTCCCGGTCTTCCTTCTCGAGTTCATCCAGCGACGCATACTCGCGGAACTTGATATTGATATCTTTCTCGGTCATAATTCAGCGTTATAACTCTCAAAGATAGCAATTTTTTGTGAATTATCGCTGTTCATAAAATGTTCATAACTCTTTTTGCTTTGCAAAAGAGTAATGACTAACTTTGGGATTCAAAGATTTGGCAACAAACAAATTAAACACATAATGATATGGTAAAACAAAAACAAAAAATTGACGCGCTCGGAGCCTATGTTGCTCCTGAGTGTGAGGCCTTGGAGTTACAGTCCAGGGAGAGTGTTTTGTTAGGGAGTGACATTTTAAACAGTGTCAACGCTCTCTACGATGAAGAATGGGATCTTGGTGAAATTTAATTGATAAGAGCAATGAAAAAGTATTTGATTATTGCAAGTGCTGCACTCGTTGCCCTTGCATCCTGCTCAAAGGAGCAGCCCGCCCCCGTTGTAAATGAAGATGAGACAGTTTACCTTACCTTTACTTCGGGAAGGCCACAATTAGATATCTTAAGTACAAATACCAAGACCGAATGGAATACCAATAGGATTGTTTGGAGCGCTGGCGACAAGATTCGAGTTGGTTATAAAAAAGATGGTAGTTGGATGGGGCAATCTGCCCCAGGAACCGCAAAGTTCTATAAATCAGAAGAGGTTTCTATTAACGGAACAAATGCGAGCGTAGGCACATTCAGTGTTCCGATTTCCGGAAGTGCATTCACAGATCCTGCAGAAAGTGACATCTATCAGTTCTTCGCTGTTTATCCAGGAGATGCCATTTCGGGTACGGATGTTGCCGATCCAACGGCAAAGAAAATCACTCTTCCAGCAACTCAAACTCCGGGGAGCAATACCTTCGACAAAACAGCTGATATAATGGTTGGACAGTCAGAGGCGAGTTCGCTCTCAGGTTTGCCTACTGATCCTATTGAGATAGATTGGACTCGTTTGGTTGCTCATGCTGATCTGACCTTCTCTAATTTGGCTTTTGATGGTGCGGAAACTATTAATAAGATTACCTTGACTTTTAATTCAGAGGCAAAAGTCGCGGGATCATTTGAAGTTAATATTCCTGCCGGTACGGCTGGCGAGGGTAACACAAATGTGATTACCATTAATGGAACAAACATTACTCCTGGTGCTAACAGTGCTGAAGCATGGGCTTGCGTTCTTCCTGTTACTTTTACTTCTCTGGATGTTGAGTTGAAGACAAATAAGGCGGTTTATGCCAGAAGCATTACCGGTATCAACAAGACCTTCAAGCAAAATGCACGCAACACCTTGACCGTTAATATGTCTACTGCATCAAGGACGCCTATTACTGAACTTATCGCCAATGGTAATTATGTGATCGCGGCAAAGAGCAGCGAAACCTATTATGCGATTTCGAGTGATGTCAACGCGTCTTCCCAAAGAAGGGATCGTGTTGAAATCACTACTGCGAGCTTCAATCCCAATAATTATAGTGTGGGTTCGCCTTATATTGCGGCGAATGATATTGTTTGGACAGTCACTAATGTTACAGGCGGGGTAAATATTAATCTTGCTGTGGATACCGATAAATACATGCAATATGGCAACAATACTTTACCATTGGGTTCATCAGGTGTAGTCTTTTCTGTTAGTGTTGGCTCTGAAGATGGAACCTATTCTTTGGAGAATTCTAGCAGGCATCTCTGTATGAATGGTAGTTACGGTTTCGGTTGCTATGACAATAATCAAGATTTGTATTTTATTCCTGCAACAGGAACGCCTACCATGACTTTCCCTGTCACCAACAAAACTGTTGATGCCGAAACCACTTCCGTTGAGTTTTCTTATACTTCAGCTTTCCTTTCAGACACACCTGTCGTTTCTATAACTTCTGATACTGGAAGTGCTGTGGCAGACACGGATATTGCGGCAGGAACACTTACCATTACGTTGAATGAGAACGCTACAGCCTTTAACAAGAACGTTACTCTAACTGTTTCTGCTACTGGTGCGACACCTGTCGTGCTGACTATTACTCAGGCAGGGGCTGTCGGCGATGCCAACAATGGAGATATTCTTTGGGCGGAGGATTTTGGTGGTTTCTCTGCCAATGATGTCCCTGCAACAAGCAATGCCTCAACAGAAGTGTATGGTAGTAAAACTGTTACCTATAGCGTTGGAGATGGAGGAGGAACTACTAAGGTTTATGCTGCAACTATGGCTGGTGGTTCTTCTCCTGAGTTACTTATTGCAAAAAATAGTGGCTATCTAACAGCGACAGGCATTCCAACCGGTTCAGCGACAGGTATGACATTATCATTCAAGGCGAACAATGATAATGTGGTCGTATCAAGTACTACTGTTGGTGCCACAATTAGTTACATTGGAAAATCTGGTTCTACTTATACCTATAGTGTTACCGTGCCTAATGCAACGAAGGTTCTCAATCTAACATTTACAAATGATGCTGGTGTAGAGACCAATATTAGGATTGATGACATTTTATTAGTTGCTGGCGCTCCTGTTCCTGGTATTACAGTTTCAACGAGTGCTGCAACTGCAACTGCAACTGCTGCAGGAACAACGGCCACTCTTAATGGTACGATTACTTTGATGAACGGAGCTGTTAATGGAAGTGTCTCTGATGCTGGCTTCTACTATAAGCTTACTTCAGCAGGTGCATATACAAAGGTGACTTGTGCTTCTGCGCCTACATCTACAACATCTTTCTCATATGACCTTACTGGTCTAACGAAGGATGCCGAATACACCTATTATGCTTATGCGATTTATGATAGTGGTAGTGAGGTGATTGGCGAAACTAAAACATTCACTCCTACACAATCAGGAGGAGGTGGTGGAACAGTTACATTTGACTTTTCTTCCTTGACCGAGACTGTGACAGGTGGTTGGAACGGCGCTCATACAGTTTCGCCAATAACTATTACTGCCACAGCTGCTAATACGAATAAAGCTGGTCAGGTTAGATTCCAGAAGGATGGAACTGTTACATTCTCTGGAGCGACCATAACTCGTATTGAAATCGTTAATAGTGGCTCTTATCCTGGGGACTTCTCGGCAAATACCGGCAGCTATAGTTTAAATGGAAATAATGGTATTTGGACAGGTTCAGCGACAACTGTTGTTCTAACCAATAATGGTAATGGAACGAGAACGACATCTATCCAAGTAACCTATAATTGAAGTACACCCACTCCGCAGGCTACCGCTAGTGTAGTTACCGGAGGGACCGACGCATTGAGTTTTGCAGGGGCAACCCTGCAAGGCTCCTACTCGGGAGCAACAGGAACAATATACGAGACCGGCTTCTATTATGGTACTTCATCCGGCAATCTGAACCTTCAGATTACTGGAGACGGTAGCAACTCGGCAAGCGGTGATTTTCAGTGCAATATCACCGGCCTGAATGCTTCGACGAAGTACTATTATAAAGCCTATGTCCTGGAATGGAATGCGAGCACGTCTTCCTATGTAGAGCGTTTCGGCGAAGAGCAGAACTTCACGACATCCGCTGCTCCCGCGTATGTGCCAACGGGTTGGTTGGAGTTGCCCCGCTCCACCAGCGGCGCCAGTTTGATGACTGGGACGTACCGTGACGGCACCAGCGCGCGTAACTACACATACTTGTATGACAGGTCGATGTATTCGTCTATGTGGGTGGCTTATCCGCTTTACGCAGATACCTACTCCGGTTCGAACAAGTATAGTGGCTCATGGGGCCCTGCCACTGGTAACGGTTTTGGAACCAACAATTCCAACGGTTATCAAATTAACATATGGAGCAATAGCTACAATGTCTATCTTGGCAACACGATGTATTCTGATCCCTTCTCCACAAGTGGAAATGAGTACTACGCTCGTGGTCACCAGATACCAGATGCTGACCGTCAGTACAACCAGACTATGGTCCAACAGACTTACTATGCCATTAATAGTACGCCTCAGATCCAGAATAAGTTCAACGGTGGTATCTGGCAACAGCTTGAGCAGGCAGTAAGAGCGCAAGCTAGCACGACCGATACGTTGTATGTAGCTACTGGTCCTGCTTTTGACCGGGCTGATATTGCCGGCACAGAAGCGGTGACATGGATTACTCCGAGGGGAGATCCGTCAAAGACTTGTCCGGTTCCGAATTACTACTGGAAAGTTCTATTGAAGGTCACCAGGAATGGCAGTGGTCAAGTGACAAGTGCTTGCTCTATTGGTTTCTGGTTCGTTCATCAGGAATATTCCAATAGTAATTATGCCAGCTTTGCTGTTAGCGTAAATACTATTGAAGAACGTACTGGTTTAGACCTCTTCGCTAATCTCCCGGATGAGATAGAGGAGACAGTGGAGGCCAATAGCACCTGGCAAACGTTCCAGAACTTCTAGTTCAGAATCCTCATTACAGTAATCGCCAACCTTCGGGCCGGCGATTATTGTTATCCATCCGGGAAATCTTGCTATGTGACCTGTCGTGT
>JAGCUK010000024.1 GCA_017962925.1 Bacteroidales bacterium | reverse complement strand
TCCCCAATCCTCGATATATCCTATGGCCTCGTTGCGGATACGCTCGTAAACATCCTCCTTGAAAGCGACTTTCTCATCGTCGATAGGGCTCTCCCATCCTCCGTTGTAGAAGCACTGCAGCCAGACATGGACCGCCATGCCGAGCTCGTCGCAAAGAGGAATCAGGGTCCTGGCGGATTTCTGGTTGGGAGCGGAACCGAAAGCGGCGTAGTTGAGTACGAGATGGTCGTATCCCTTCGCTTTCAACTGTCTCAGCTTCGCGGCATCGTTCTCCAGCAGGTCGCTCATGTGTGAGCCCCAGGTCCAGACCGCGGTGGATCTGGTCTTGGAGATGTCGAAAATGGTATTCTCGCGGCCCTTGCTGCTGTAGGTGAGTTTGCGGATCTCGCCAGTACCGTCGGGAATGCGCTGCCAGCTGGCGAAGTTGCCCAACTTGGGATCGCTTTCCTTATGCTCGAAGGAATCCACAGGTTCGCTGTCAGACGGCCCGAGCACCAGTTTGAACGCAACATTGGATGCGAAACCAGTGCGAAGGCTGCCATCTTCCGAAGACAGGACCTTCCTCTCCCCTGCTGCCAGAGAGCCCGAAAGCTCAGCTATGTTCTGGGCGGTGAAATAATTGTCGGTGATGAAAAGTGACAGACCGTCGAGGGAGATGGGCTTTTCGGAACTGTTGACAATCTCCACGAAGGTGGCGATATCTTTCACATCCTCGTGGGGTGCAATCTCATTCAAGACTATCCCCTTGTACTTCGCGGCCGCTCCACCCTTGTCTTTGTTGCATGCGACCAGGGCGAGCAGTGCCAATGAAGCAAGTATGAATCCTCTTGTTCTCATTCTAGATGACGCCTTGTGCTTTAAGGTACTCTTCCGCCTTCTTGAGGCCGCCGGTCTTGCGTATAGTTTCCTCGCAGAACTCGTAGCTGAGCTGAGGATTGCGCTCCACCATGGTACGGGTGAGACGGTCGACTACTTTGTTGTTGATCAGGTTGGCCTGCACCATACGGTTGCCTTCCACACGGCCGAGGCGGCACATGATGGTGGTGCTGACCATATCGCATATAAGTTTCTGGGAAGTGCCGGACTTCATACGGGTACTGCCCGTGATGAATTCGGGACCGCAGACGATTTCAACGGGATAATCCACATAGTCCGAAATCGGTGAGCCGGGATTGTTGCAGATGCTGCCGCAGTGAATGCCGTTCTCCTTGCACGCCTTCATCGCTGCCATCACGTAAGGAGTGCAGCCGCTGGCGGAAATGCCTACAACTATATCTTTGGGGGTGATGTGATGCTTGTCGCGAAGGGTTACCCATCCTTCGTCCACGTCATCTTCGGCTTCTTCGAGGTCGAGAACGAGATTCTCGTTGCCGCCCGCAAGCACGGCCTGCCAGATTTCGGGATCCACGCCATAGGTATTGGGAACCTCCAGCACGTCCAGCACGCCGAGTTTTCCGCCGGTGCCGGCGCCGAGCCAGAAGAAACGCCCGCCTGCGCGAATCTGCGTCTCAATGGCGCATACAAGCTTTTCTATATCAGGAAGCACCGCCTCGATTGCGAGGGGAACTTTCTTATCCTCATTGTTGATGTCTCGCAGCAATTCTGCTACGGACTTCTTCTCCAGATGGTCATAGAGCGAAGGTTGCTCTGTCAGTCTAATTGCCATAAGTCCTCAAATATAGTTAAAATTTCTTAAATTTTACATTTCCGAGCATCTGCCCGTTACGGAATGCAGCCGCGGTTACCGTCTGCTGACGGTTGATCACGAAGGGTCCGGTGTAGAGCAAAGACGCTTCAGTGGGCGCCGAACCATCCAGGGTGTAGCGGATTTCAGCATCCGGGGCATATACGCTGATGGTGGCTATCTTGCTATATGCTGTGTCTTTGTGAAGTTCGATGAAGGGGTCGTAGAAAGCCTTGCAGTATCCCACATTCAGCAGGGCCAGCCTGCCGAGGTGATTTTCCAACCTGCGGGTGAAAGCATCCCAGTCCTTTTCTCCCCTGCTCCAGCCCGCTTCCGCGATGGCGCACATACGCGGCCAGGCCATGTATTCCACACGGGCGGGAGTAGGCATGTACTCGGTCCAGACGCAGCCTTCCACGCCGATGATATATCTCCTTTCTTCCGGCGTAAGTACCTCAGGCACAGGATTATACTCATACATCGTACGAAGCGTGGTAGGCCCGCCCATTGCCAGCGGCTCGCTCTCGGGATCCGCCTGCCAATAGTCCAGATAAGACTTGGGATAAGGAGCCATCACCACCTCGTGATGCTGCTGTGCTGCCTTGATTCCTCCTTCCTCCCCCAGCCAGGACATAACCTTGGCATTGGGTGCCAGACCGCCTTCGAGGATCTCGTCCCAGCCGATGATCTGGTGGCCTTTGGAGTTGATGTATTTTTCCATCCGCTGGATGAACCAGCTCTGGAGTTCGAATTCGTCCTTCAGCCCGAGCTTCTTTATAAGTGCCTGGCAGTGAGGGCATTTCTTCCAGCTTGCCTTGGGGCATTCGTCACCGCCGATATGCACCAGTTCCGTGGGGAAGAGTTCGAACACCTCGTCGAACACATCCTCCAGGAACTTAAAGGTCTCGTCCTTGGGGCAGTAAACCTGCCGGAAAATGCCCCAGCGGGTAGCCGTCTCGTAGTGATCTTCCAGGCCGCAGCTGAGCTCGGGATAGCAGGCGATGGCAGCCAGCGCATGACCGGGGAGTTCAATCTCCGGAATGATGGTTACATAGCGTTCTGCCGCATATTTTACGAGATCGCGAACCTCGTCCTGAGTATAATATCCGCCGTATGGAGTGCCATCGTAGAACCCGGATGAGAGGGAGCCGATAACGGTCTCTTTGCGCCACTGACCTTTCTCGGTCAGGAGGGGATATTTCTTGATTTCCAGACGCCAGCCCTGATCCTCGGTGAGATGCCAGTGGAAACGGTTCACCTTGTGGAGGGCCATTACGTCTATGTATTTCTTGAGGAAGTCGATGTCGAAGAAGTGCAGGCAGCAGTCCAGATGCATTCCGCGATAAGGAAAACGGGGGCTGTCTTCGATGTTGCAGCAGGGCACTTCCCAACGCACTCCCCTCTCCTTTTTTTCGGAGAAAATCTCAACTGGAAGCAGCTGCAGCACGGTTTGCACCGCATAGAAAAGACCGGCGCCATCGCCGTATTCCATTACCAGCCTCTGAGGCGAAACAATGAGATTGTACGACTCCGGCATAAGGCCTGCATCCAGCACGAAAATACCCTTCTCCTCGCCGTGGCGGAGAGGATCGTCGAATACGAGCTTCAACGAAAAACCGGCCGCTCTTTCGAGCCTTTCGTTAAGGAATCCTATGCTCCGCACAAGGGCAGAGTCTGAAGAATCCACGAAGACCGGGGTCTTCCTGTCGATGCTGAAAACTCCTTCTTCCGTCTGGAGAAACTTGGGTTCAGGTATTATGGAAATAGCCTTCGGGGCCTGCTCAGAGCGGGAACAAGACATCAGAAGGGCCATTCCGGCCGCCAATATGCACAGAATCTTTTTCATCATTTTGCAAATTCTTTAGTCACAACCTTGCCGATAGGCTTGCCCTTGCGGAAACCGCGGGCCTTGATCACACTCCCCTTGTCCACCATAAACGGCTTGCCGTCATAACGGGGGGATTTCATGGTCGGAGTGCTCCCGTCCAGGGTATAATGCACTTCTGCGGTAGGATCGTCCAACTCCAGATTCATGGGCTTGGGGAAGTCTATGTTGCGGTTGTAATCGAATATCACATCGTAATATACCGGGCAGTAACCCACATTCTTCAAATCCAGCGTCTTGAGAATCTTCGGCATGCGCTCGCGGAAGGATTCCCAGTCCTTGTTCGGGCGGGAGGTCCAGGCCACTTCGGCAGCCGCCACATTGCGGGGGAAGGCCTGGTATTCGGCCGTTGC
>JAGCUK010000023.1 GCA_017962925.1 Bacteroidales bacterium | reverse complement strand
TACGGTAGCACCAGCTGTCCGGAGCCTTGGGCCAGTAAGACAGTCCGCTATAGATGGGAGGGACGGCTTCGACGCCATTGTCGCCACGCACACCCCAGAGGCCCTTCTTGCAAACGTAGAACCAGTTTGCCGAGGCCCATTTCCCTCCCCACTGGCGGAGCGGGGCAGTGAGGGAGACCGTGTCGTACTGGATGGGGATCACCACGCGGGCGTCCGAAGACACAGCCCCCCACTTTCCTCCGGTCTTGACAGCCGCCACCTCATTGTTGCGACTGTAAAGAACGGTGTTGTCGTAATGGTCCGGAGTGCCGGGGAGATGCTTCCCAGCTTCGTCTATCCAGCTGTAGAAGCCGTCTTTACCGCGGGCCAGCAATTGTGCCTTGGCACCGTTGGCATGCCCGAGAGGTATGGCCTCGCAGTTATATCCTTTCAGGGTCTGTTTCCATTTCCCGTCCACCAGACAGACGGCTGAATACTTCGACCCCTTATTGTAGATTACCAGTCCTTTGGAGAGGAACCACATCCTGTCGCACCTGACTGGGCCGTAGGCAAGGGTGGCGATGAAGTCGCTTCCCGACTTGCGGATGCGGGCTATCCCGCACCAGATTTCGGGAGAGAGGGCCGGCCCGGCCACGTTTTTCGACACCACCGTCCATCCTTCCACCTTGGGGAGGGTGTTGCCCTCGCATAGCTTCTTGAAATCGGCGTTCCCGCTTATGATCACATCCTGCCCGGACAAGGCAGGGCTGCCGAGAAGCAGAAGAGCTACGATTAAAACCAGATTACGCATAGGAAGCTAAAAAACGAGGTGCATATCCATGCCTGCGGCCCAGCGGCGAAGGCCCGTGCCGTCCGGCGACAAGTCTAACAATCCATAGGAGACTGTAAGGTTCATAGCGAATGCCTTGAGCCCTATTCCGGCTCCGGCTTTGAGATAGACATTGAACGGCTTCATGCCGAAATCCTTGATGCTGTCCATATCCACGTTCACACCTTTTTCGTCCTTGGCAGGCCAGTTGACATGACCGTTGCTAATCTTTGCTGAAAGGCAGTAGTCGAACACCGGCCCGACGCTATAGTTGAAGATCCCTAGGTTTTTGATAAACGTAACCGGGACCTGCAGATGCTGTTCCTTGATGTCCGCATCGGAGTTCATCAAGGCTATAGGATCCAGCAGGTAATCATCCCACGTGGCACCCGGAGCGCCGAACATGAGGTCGAATTTGTAGTTCAGCCCCATACACACCATGCTCGACATGCTCACGGGGATTCCGTAGATAATGCCGACATAGGGGCCCATGCCAAAGCCGCTGGCCCTGTATCCTTCAGGAGCCTCGCGGCTCATGAATTCGAAGTTCATTCCGAAATCGAAGCCTAGCTGGGCTGAAGCCCTTTGGGCTGAAACTGACAGGAATACAAAAAGAATGATCAGTATCTTTTTCATACGCGTACGTGTTTTCCGCAAAAGTAGCCCATCGCAGCAACTTTCTTGTGGTGAAATCCACCACAAAACACAAAAACAGCCCCTTGTTGCTCAAGGTGCTGCCGTTGACGGTGATCTTGCAGGTGTCATATATATATGTGAGGCCGATTTATCTTTGTAAGTCGGCAATCTGGTGGAGATGGCCAGAGAACTCTTCTGAGCGCGATTCCAGGAGGCCGTGGGTGGCATCCTTCATCACGAACATCTGCTTCTTGGGAGCGTTAACCTGTTCGAAATATTCGCAGGCAAGCGAGTAATTGGTCTGATAGTCAATGTCTCCGTTAATGTTATAATAGGGCACGGAGAAATCGTACCTTCCAAGGAGAGACATATCAAGAAATCCGTCCGAGAGGAAAAATGATTTGTATTCCGCACTCAGCTGCTCGCGTTTCAGGTAATCCAATATCTCCTTAAACGAATAATACGGATTGAATAGCAGGGCGGCGAAAGTAGAATAATCCGTTCCGTCCTTCATCATTCCATAGCCGTATCGCTCCATTATTTCGCTTCTCAAATAAACATCCTCTTCCCCCGTTTTCAGGGTAGCGCCCCATTTTCCCACCATCTCACGGCCTTCCGGATCGTTTTCAGACCATGTCAAAGCGGCATCGTACAGCCTGCGTTCATTCTCATCCCGGTCGATGAACTGTCCTGCGCCGATAAAAGCCTCATAGTATTCAGGGTGGGCAAGCGCCAGGTTAGCACCAAAATACGAACCCCAGGAGTGCCCGAGAAGAGTAATCTTTTCGACCTGTAAATAGTCGCGCAGAAACTCGGTCATCTCCTTTCCATCCTGCATCATTACATCGACCGTGATAGTTTCCGGATGGGACTTGTCATAGCTCTTTCCGCATCCACGCTGATCCCAGGTAACAACTGTATAGACATCGCTCCACTTCCGCGTAAAAGCGTAATCATAAAGACTCGTCGCGGCTCCGGGGCCTCCGTGCAAATAGAGCAGGACGGGATTATCCTTATCCTGTCCGTAGATACTTATCCACTGCTTTGCCCCGTTGATATCGACATACATCGACTTGTTGATGCCGCCGTCGGGTATACGCTTATTCAGGCTCTGCCCTATCCATCTGGAGAGGAATAAAAGCACAACGAGCGAAAGAATGCTGATCCCCACCCATTTCAGAATCCTTCGTGAGGATGTCTGCCCTTCCTGCACGGCTGCGAAGGGTGCGATAGCCGCAACGATAGCAATAGGAATCATATCACTTCAGTATTCGCTTTGCCACCTCTTCCATCTCAGCACCCTCATCGGGCGGTCGGAACCGGCAAGGGATTCATCTACGCAGATATCGCCTGTGGGGACGAATCCGCACTTT
The DNA here is from genome assembly GCA_017962925.1 of Bacteroidales bacterium. Lineage (GTDB taxonomy): Bacteria > Bacteroidota > Bacteroidia > Bacteroidales > UBA932 > Cryptobacteroides. The sequence goes on along the minus strand of JAGCUK010000023.1, from coordinate 73,843 downwards.
TCCATAACACGGCCGCTGGCGGGATTATCTACAAAGTGACTGCTGATAAGTGAGGGGATGTCCGTCGTCCGGCGGATATGATCGATCATCAGTTGCAGGGCTTCCGTGCAGATGCCTCGGTTCCAGTAGGGTTTCCCCACCCAGTAGCCTACCAGAGGCTCGCCTTCGCGGGACGGGAGATTATTCCCTTCGCAGGGCAGATACCCCATCGCCCCGATGGCTTCGCCCGACTCCTTAAGCTCAATGGCCCAGGTGGTGGGATTATGAAAAACGGTCTGAATCACCTCCAGACTCTCTTCGACCGATTTATGCGGAGGCCAGCCGGCTCGGGGCCCCACATCCGGATCGGAAGCGTACTTGAACAGCGCCTCCGCGTCCGATTCGCACCAAGGGCGCAGTATGATTCTATCAGTTTCCATTATTAATTCTCTACTTCAGCAGATAGCGGGGAACGGCCTTCTTTCTCATTACTCCCAAAGATAATGAATCTAGCGGAAAAATGCGTAAATTTGAGCCATGGAATACCTGTCAAAGCAACGATACGACGAGATTGTAGCCGAACTGAAGCATCTTATCGAAGAGGTCTATCCTAAAATAAAGGATGACCTCGCAGAGGCGAGTGCTCAAGGGGATCGGAGCGATAATGCAGGATACCGGGAAGCGAGACGGAATCAGGCAAAGACCATCAGCCGCATCCGTTTTCTGCAGAAGATCCTGGAGCACTCGCGCGTGATCAATACCGAAAGCCTCCCCAAAGACAGGGTCAGTCTTCTGAGTCGGGTCGAATTCACGAACCTCTCGACAAATACCCGTATGAAATTCCAGATAGTCAGCCCCCACGAGATGGATCTGGAGGCTGGCAGGATTTCACTGCAGTCCCCGATCGGCGCTGCCTTAATGGGAAAGAAGGTTGGCGAAATTGCCGAAGCACAGGTTCCCTCTGGAACCCTCCGCCTGAAAATAGAAAGCATCACGCTCGACTGAGGTGATGGTGTTGCCGCCTATGACGGCGAGGATATTCCTGCAAACTCTTCCTTCATATACAGCGTCAGGCCCTCTTTCTTATTCCATTCCCCGCGGGTGAAATCGGGCATCACCACTGGCATGCTTCCGTGGCGGATAGACACCTCTGTCAATTCCACCAGCGAACTCCATTCGGCGGCATCATAGACGTCCTCATCCAGAGGGAGGCCGTTGTGGAGGCAATAGATCAAGCGGTAATCCATGATGAAATCCATCCCGCCGTGGCCACCGACGACGCGGGCCTTTTCCGCCAGGCCGCCTTCTTTGGTGATGGGGTGCTGGTAGACCTTCATGATGGAATCCCGTTGGGCGGCAGGCATGTATCTCTCGGCATCCAGATCCTCCGAATCAATCCCCTCCAGATTCTCTCCGCCCAGAGCCAGGCCCTCGTTGGGATATTTATTGGCGAAGCCCTTCGTGCCCGTCAGCTGATACATCCTGCTGTACGGCCGAGGCGTGGCGACTGCGTGCTCTATCAGGATGGTCTTTCCCTTGCGGGTGCGGATGATGGTGGTGGTATTGTCGCCGTTGGCGTACTCATATGCCCCGGGGCCATAGCGCCTGTCGCTGGTCTCCTGCCCGCGGAAAGCATCGCTATCCATAGAGACCAGAAGATCCATCTTATCTCCGCGGTGGATGTTGAGAGCCTGGCAGACCGGGCCGATGCCGTGGGTGGGATAGACATCCCCCTTATGCTCGCGGTTGTAGCTCATGCGCCAGTCGCCCTGATAACCGTCCCACCAGGGGTCGAGATTGTGGCAATAGGATCCTTCCACGTGGACGATCTCCCCGAAAAGCCCCTGCTGGGCCATGTTGAGGCAGGTGAGTTCATAATAATCGTAGCAGCAGTTCTCCAGCATCGTGCAATGTTTGCGGGTGCGTTCGGATGTATTGACCAGCGCCCAGCACTCCTCGATGCTTGTGGCGGCTGGTACTTCGATGGCAACGTGCTTGCCGTGCTCCATCGCATAGACAGCCATCTTGGTATGCATCTGCCAGGGAACGGCAAGATATACCAGGTCGATATCGTCCCTCTCGCAAAGCTGCATCCATCCATCCTCGCCGCTATACTCATACTGCGCCCTCGGCGCGCCACGCTCCTCCAGGAATTTCTGCGCCCGCTCGACTCGCTCCGGCAGGAGATCGCAAAGGGCAACCACGGTGGCATCGTCCAGATAGGCATAGCGCTTGACCGCGCTCTTACCCCTGTCGCCGAGGCCGATCAGGCCGACGCGGACATTCTCGATGGGATCGCAGGCAAATCCGAGCATCGACTGCTGCCCGGCCGGGCGCGGTGGCGTATTATAGACGATCTGGTGATTTTTGATCTTGTAGCCATAGTCGTTGGCGGTGCATCCGCCGAGGCACAGCGCCAGCACCAGCGCCACCATTATTGCGATATTTTTTCTCATACTCAAAGGTACTTAGTTTTCCATAAAAAACAAAAACCGGCCATCAATGTCCGGCCGGTTTCTGCATTGTATTCAGATCAATTAAGCGAGATACTCTTTCAGCGCTTCTACATACTTCGCGAAGGCTTCCTGACCAGCAGGGGTAATCTTGCAGGTGGTGCGAGGCATCTTGCCTTTGAAGCCCTTCTCGACGGTGATGTAACCGGCGGAGGTGAGTTTGTCTATCTGCACGCTGAGGTTCCCCGAGGTGGCCCCTGTCTGATTCTTGATGAAGGTGAAGTCAGCCTCATCCACTCCGGCCAGGATAGACATCACGGCCAGTCGGAGTTCGGAATGCAGCAGAGGATCAAGTTTGGGAAACATGGCTTACTTGTACTGATATTTGACAATCAGACCGGTAGCCGCCAGCACTATGCCGGCCAGAGTGAAGATTAACATCTGCTCTGCTCCCTCGGCGAGGAGGTAGTAGATGGCAACGCCGCCGATGCCCGTGAGCCATCCTGCGATCTGGATTGTCCAGTTCTTGAGGGCGATGCCGCTGATGGTCTCGGCAAGGCCGAAGAGAAGGACGATGCTTGCAGTAAGGCTGGCGCCAAGGACGAGGCCGCTGAGATTTGTGGTGCCGGTGAAAGCATAGCATACGGTAAAGAGCGACAGAGTGCAGGCGAATATGCCGAATGCCCTCCAGATGCCGGTGTTGATGCGACTGATGGTATTTTCAGCGCTGATAACCTTTTCTTTGCTGCCTATCCAGCGAGAGAGAGGCAAACCGACGAGCGGCATTCCAAACCAAAGGTTGCACCAGGCAGCGTGGCCTGTCGTTTTCCAGAAGAAGTAAACGAGAAGAGAGAAAACTGTAAGCAGAATTCCCCATAACACGAAATACTTACCGCCATGACGGACAATATCCTGCCGATTCTTATTCATGGTTTCGGTGATGATTTTCAGGCTTTCCTGAGCCGTCATTTCTTTGTTCTGTTCCATTGTATTAATGTTTTTACTTGTTTCCGGGACTCCTGAAAGCTGCGCAGTCTTCCGAAATCCCATTGCAAATATAAACAAGTTTACAATATAAACCAAATTTTTTGCAATATTTTTTTCGCTGGCTTAGTGAATAGCTAATGATTTAGTTCAAGCGGATCATGGTAGTGACCACCATTCCGGCGTTATTCTCGCCACCGATGGAGGTCTTGATCTTGCCACGGTCGGCTCCTACTACTGAGGAGTAGAAGTTGAGTTTGGTGCCGTTGGAAAGGTATGCCTCGAACTGGAGAGTGAGCGAAGCGGCCTCGAAGCGGACAAGCTGCAGCGAATTGGGGACAATCTTGCCCTGATACTCCGCAGCGCTGCTCCAATCCAGCGTCACCCTTTCGGCTGCACTCTTGGAAAGATCACACTCCCAATAGCCTTCGGTGCCATCCGCAACATAGGCAACCCCGTCCACATACTCATCCTCTCTTGAAGGATAGTGCTCGGGGAGCTTCCTGCTGGTAACGGTCTTGGCCGCGGGATCGAAGGTTACGATTGTGGTCCCGTCGTAACTGTTCCCGCTCCAGAAGGACAAGGTCTCTCCGGTGGAAACGAAGCACTGGTCTCCTCCCCAGAACATACGGTCGTTGTAGGAACAGATCAGACTGCCTTTCGTGACAGAATTACCGGAAACCACAAGATTGAAGAAATCCGTGCGATAGCCGTCTTTAGTATATGATTCCTTGCCGTCGTTGACCGTTACCTGGGCATCCTGGCCTACGCCAAGATAGAGTTTATTGTTTACGGAAAGCAAGAACATCTCCCCTTTCCCGCCGGAAGCATCCTGCAGAAGAATAGGCTCGAAGGATGGAGGAGCGATCACGCCTATGGCAAAGGCACCGCCGTAATGCAGATGAGCCCCCAGATAATCCTTTGCAGGGAACAGCGTTGCACAACTGATATTATCTCCAAGCACATTCACGGCATCCAGAGTGTTTCCCTTGTCTGCCAGACGCACCAGAGACGGCACTCCCGGATCACTCATACCATCATGTCTCCAGCCAGAACTCCTCGCGAACAAGTCGTTACCGAGCTGATGGAACCAGCCGTTCAGGAAGGTGGGCTGTTTGAACCCGTCGTCCATTTCGCTGGGTGCACCGGCCTCTATAGTCCACTCAAAAAGGGCTCCGTCGCTCTTGCGGATAAGATAATGGGCACCATGGTGCTCTTGATACTTATCCCTGAAACTATTCTGAATCTTGCTCAGAGCACTCCTTTCGGCACTTTTCTGCAAAGAATCCCAATCGCCATCATACTGCTGGTAACAGTTCGCCAACCAGATCCAGCCATCACCTACAGGGAAGATGAATCCTGGAGAAATGATAAGATGAGCCTTGAGAAATTCCTCAACATCTCCATTCACTCCTTCTACCTCTATGTCATAGGAAACCTGGACCATTTTCCCATCATCAGAGACGGTATACAGGGCCTTGGGGCCCACTTTTATGTCGCCTTCAGCCTTGGTGCCTGTTTCGCCCTGGGCGACAGCCAGCATTGACGCTCCGGCTATATTAGCTTTACGGAAAGTAACTTTCGCAGCGGAACTACCTCCCTCCTTATCGCAAGAAGAAAGTATGGCCAGCATGGCTGCCAGCACTATCAAAAGGATACTCTTGTTTTTCATATACGTGGTTGTTTTTTGCAAAACTACAGTATCGCTTTATTCTTTTTGTGGTGGAATCCGCCACAGAGCGCTGAGGGACAAGGGATTTCTGAGAAGAATTGATAACTTTGTGAGAGGATGCGACGCGTTGCTCTCATACTGATGTTGCTTCTCGGGATGGCCTGGAAGGCCCTCCCCTTTCCCGGCGTGGCCAATACTCCCAGGTTCGTGAACTACAGTGCCGCCGACGGCCTGCCATCCAACAGCGTCTATGCCATAACGCAGGATGCGGACGGGTTCCTTTGGATAGGGACGGGGAACGGCCTGGCGCGATTCGACGGCAGTTCCTTCCAGGTCTGGCAGGAGGATCTGCCCGCGCGGCGAGTGTCTGCCCTGACTATGGACCGCGAGGGCCGGCTGTGGGTGGGGACGACGGCGGGGCTGTGCGTGAGGATGCCCGATCAGGAATGGCAGAAAGGCCCCAGCGGCAACGTCCGCGCCATGACGACGGATTCCGACGGGTATGTGTGGGCGACCGTAGGCGACAGCGTGCTGCTGAAGCTAAGCTATTCGCCGCAGGAGGGAGTGTGGGAGGAGGTCCGGACATCCTACTCCAAACGCTACAACGAAGGGGACTATCCTTATTATCAGATATATGAGGATCACGGGGGACGCCTCTGGATAGGCGGGCGCCTGGTACGTGCCCAGTTCGTGGCAGACCGCGCGCATCCGCAATCGCAACTGCGCTTCTCCGACACCTACTGCACGGCGAATTATGCCGAAGCCGGTGGCATCATGTATGCCATCGACGACCATCTCTCCACCATCAACACCTTCGACGGGCCGGATATAATCACCATCGGCCGCCTCCCCATCTCCCATGCCAGGCTGATGACAGACAGTCGGGGGCGCCTGTGGGCTGCCGGATCCTACGGAATAGGGCTGGTGAATCTGGCAAAGCCGGAGGAAACTGTGGTATATAAGCATAGGGCGGATGATCCCTCTTCGCTGGCCTCGGGAGAGGTTTACTGCATCTTCGAGGACCGGCAGGGAAACATCTGGACCGGTGGAGACAGCGGCCTTTCGGTGCTTTGCCCGGCACTACAGCAGGTTCAGACGCTGGATCTCCCGTCAAAGCAGGTGACGGCACTGATGGAGGCTTCCGACGGCCGCCTATGGGTGGGAACCGCCGACAGCGGAGCCTTCGCAATCGACGGCAACAACCACATCTCGCATATAGATTACCGTCCGGCCGGGCGCTCCAACGAAGGCCACGTCTCCTGCCTCTACGAAGACAGCACGGGGGCGGTTTACATCGGCCTCTACGCAGGCTGCGGCTTCAACATCTGGCAGAACGGCCGCGTGCGCAGGGGCGCCGTGAGCGGGCCCATCCCCAAGAAACAGGATATCGTTGCCTGGGGGGACAGGATCACTTCCAATTGGATAATGGACTTCCTGGAAGGGCGCGACGGCCGCTTCTGGGTGGTTACATGGGAGGGGGTCGGCATGAACGAGTGGGACCGCAGGACCGGCAGGACAGCGCCGGCAGAATGGCTGAGTCCCTTCTTCTACCCCACGCCCCAGAACGACTCCAGCATCTACCTCAGCTCGCGCCTGGGAAGCCGCTTGATAGAGGATAAGGACGGAAATCTGGTCTATGGCACCACCGAGGCCGGGCTCAATATAATAGATAAGGATACGCGCCTGGTGACGAAGTTCCTGCAGGACCCTGCCGACAGCCTTTCGCTCCCCGATAATTATGTGACGGACCTCTGTTTTGCGCCGGACGGCAAGCTCTGGGTCGCCACCCACGCGGGAATCTGGACACCCGGGCAGGACGGACACGGCCGGCAATCCCTCCTTCGGGGGAAACTGGTGCAGTCGGTCCGCGCTGATGTCAAAGGGCGCATCTGGGCAGGCACGGAGGAAGGGCTCTACTTCATCGATACTGACGGCAGCATAGGTTGTGCTCACGCCGCGCTGGGTTTCCCCTCCGATGTCTATGGGGAAAAATCCGCGTTCTTGCTCTCCGACGGCCGACTGGCATTCGGCGGGCCCGAGGGGGCGGCAATCTTCCATCCGGACAGCCTCCTTGCCATCGGCGCAGCCGGGAATCTGCCCCTGGCGCCACTCGTGCAGCATCGCTACCGCCTGAACAAGGGAGAATGGGTGAGCGGGCGCTTTGCCGCTCTGCCGGAGCACATCATGCCCGGGCGCTATACCCTGGAGGAGCAGAGCACTGATGTTTTCGGAAGATGGGAAAAGGGCGAATCCGGCACCCGCGAGATCCGGGTTCCGCAGCCGCTGCTGCTCCGCTGGCCCTTCCTGCTGCTGTATCTGCTGCTGGCGCTGGCCCTGGTATGGCTGGTCATCCGACTCCGCGAGCGCAAGATCCTGATTCAGGAGCTGGACACACGAAACCGCTTCTTCTCCATCATCTCCCACGACCTCAGGAACCCCGTCAACGGCAACCGGCTGCTCTCTCGCCAGTTGCTGGAGCAGGCCGATGCACTTTCGCCCGAGCAGATGAAGGAGGGCCTGCGGATACTGACCGATTCCACCGAAAACACATCCTCCTTGCTGGAGAACCTCCTGCTCTGGTCCCTGAATCAAAAGGGGATGCTGGAGCCGGTGATGCGGGAGGAGGATCTGGCCGCGCTTGCGGCGGAGGCGGTGGGCAGTGTGCGGAAGAGTGAGGCGATCGAGGTAGATATCCCTGCGGGGCTGGCCGTCCGGACCGACAAGAATATGCTCCTGACCTGCCTAAGGAACCTGCTGGACAATGCCGTCAAAGTTACCCCCGGCGGGGAGAAAGTGCAGCTGAAGGCACGCGGAAGGCAGATTTTCATTATAGACAAGGGTCCGGGACTGAAGGATGCTTCTGCGGGCTATGGACATGGCCTCGGGCTAGTGATTACCCGAGAACTTCTGGAGAAAATGGGGGCGTCGATGGCGGCCCGCAATCTGCCGGAAGGTGGACTTGAAATAACGCTCAACTTATGATAAATGTATTGCTGATAGAGGATTCCGCCGTTTTCGTGATGGGGCTGAAGCTGGCGCTTTCGGCCAACAGTGCTTTTGGCTCCGTGGAATCCGTGACCACACCGGGCTCCGCAGTAGCCTTTCTGAACTCACATCCCGAAACCGACGTCGCCGTCGTAGATATTTCGCTGGAAGCGGAAACTGATGGCCTGACCTTGCTGGGCATACTCCGGGAGGCCTTCCCCGCGGTGCGCACCCTGGTGCTTTCGCACTACAAGATTCCGGCATATATACTAAAGGCCATCAGCTCCGGCGCATGCGCCTATCTGGCCAAGGATTCCTCACCGGATTCAATAGTGAAGGCTGTTACGGATGTGGCTTCCGGTAAATGTCTGTTCTTCGGCGAGACCATCGATACTCCGCAGATTACGCGTCTATTCGGCGGCAAAGAGAACCTGGAGGCGAGGAAACCCCAGGGACTTACGCCCCGCGAACTTGAGGTTCTTCAGCTGACCACATCCGGATACAGCAACGCCCAAATAGCTTCCGCCATGGAGATTTCTCTGAACACGGTAGATAGCTATAAGGAGCGTATTAAGGTGAAATTCGGCCAGGACAGCATCATTCAATGCGTCGCGACCGCCGTCGCCAAGGGAATCGTCACCACATAATCTACAGCACCGTATTCACTTCGGTGGCGCTGAGGGGAATGTCTAAGCGCTCCGTGAGGGAGGCATTCTTCATGCTCACGAAGGTGCCGTTAGGCTTGTACTCAGCAGGGATTACTTTTGTGCCGCGGTAGGTCACGCCTGAGTTGTCCACTACGGTGAAAGTAAGGGCTTCCGCATTGGTCTCGTCACCATTGCGCAAGGCAACAAAGAAGGGATCGACAGAAGCTGAGGGCAAGGAGACGGTGATGTCTCCTTCGGTGGGGGCGCCACCCACTACTTCACGCTGGACCAGATGCCCGTTCGCGCTGGAGATGGTCACGGAACTGGTAGTGATAGGGGTCTTGCTCACACCGTCGTTGTAGCGAAAGCTCATGCGGTAGATGCTCTGTTGATGGGCAAAATGAGCATCTTCCGTAGTTATTATGTCTTTACCGACGTCGACGCTGGTTACAAGCACAGAAGAAGCCATGGTATAGTTATAATCCTTTTCGATAGAGCCGCTGACCTGCATCAGCTTTCCTGTCTGCATGGTGTAGGCCCATGTAGAACGCGGAGTGAGAAGCGTGAGCGTAGTAACGCCTGCTTCGATGTTCGAGCTATTACTGATCTTCCCGTAAAGGGTAGCCACATGTGGATCTCCGGCGTCCGGCAGGACAGACAGTGTGCCGATTATTAATGAGCCCAGATAAACGATTACACTTTCATTATTCTTCCAGACAGACTTAAGCAGCGTTGTTGTAGCCTCGGTGCCGTCGCCAATCTCCAGCCCTTTGGTCGAAGTTCCTTCATCCTCCCCCGGGCCGGGGATTCTTTCGGCCCTGATGGTGATAGAATATGTCGTGGAGGATTCCTGCTCCACCGCCTCAGTATTTTCTTCGATAGCCGTTTCCTCTATCTTCTGGCAACAAGTCAGAGCAAATGCGCCCGCAAGGGCCAGTATTGTAATTTCGAACTTGTCGAGAAATCTATTCTTTTTCATACAGTAGTCCTCCTTATTCATTCACAACATAATATGCCTTGCCGGCAGGAATAGTGCTTCCGGTGTACTTGTAGAATCCGAGAGTGTTGTTGGAAATCCCCAGCACATACACGGTTCCTGCAGGCGCTGCAATTTCTGTGTCGGACCCCTGCAAGATATTGCCGGCGTAAACCGACACATTCTGTGATGCAACTTTGGCAAGCGTGACCGTGGAAGAATCAGACACGATGATTGCCGCCGTGCCGCTCGGGATTACACGCCCATCATTACCAATCAGATGGAAGACGATTTTAGAGCCGGACAGACTTGCGGTGTAGGCCCTGGCATCCTCCGGAAGCAAGTGATAAACCGTTTCGTTGAAGAAAGTGGTAACGTACTTAGATTCGCCAAAGACATTTGCCTGAGTGGCGGAGAGAGAGACCTGGGTCAAGGCTCCAACATTTGGAGCTGATCCACCGTATGCAGTATGCGCTGAAGGATTGTTATATGCAGTTAGAAGCGCGGTACAGAAATCGGCATCTTCTGGAAGCATCAGTTGGCTTGCATCAAGGCAGGCGTCACTGATATCTCCACCAGAACCAGAGAACGTGGATCCAACGCCGATGTTGAATGAATCTCCTCCATTATGAAAATCCGAGCCGGAATAATTCGTTACATAGACTATTGTACTGTGATATTTGTTTTGATTTATTTTACTATTACTGGCAATTACGTTGCCAATAATTGCACCCATAGCCGAGGAAGAATTGTTGGTTGAAGTCAAAATAGATCTGGTAACCACACAATTGCTTATGGTTGCACTGGCCAAATAACCGACAATGCCTCCAATATTTCTCTTGCCTGTTATTCTGGCTTCATCCAGAATAATGTTCTTGACTTCATGAAGAGATATAGAGCCGAATAAACCGGCAAAGTTACTCTCGCCCCTATCGACGGTAAGATGGCGGATTGTCTTGTTATTACCATCAAAATAGCCTTTGAATCTATGTGTAACATCATCTGTTCCGATAGGAGTAAAGTTTGCCACTCCACTCATATCTATGTCATTGTCCACTTTGAAATACTTGTCCTCAAAACTGTTCCCGGCTGCGACTTCACTTGAGAGTAATAGCAAGCCTTCGGGAGTCGTGATGAGGTAAGCAGTGCTCGAAGCGGAACCACTATGGGTAGGGCTGGCCTGCCAATGGGTGATATAATCATTTTTGAACACTCCGGCACTTATACTGGCATTGGCTGCCGGCACGGTAAAGACATTATTGTCAATGGTGCCCGCAGTTGCAGAATATATCACGCTACAATCATTTGCCACGTCACCTACATAATTGAGCGAAACGCTACTGTTTACAGCATAATATTCTGTGCTGCTTATCCGTGCGCCACTGGCGAAAACCGCATTGTCGCTGCCAGGGAGGGGCTCCACGGCATCGCGAGATGCGATGGTGACAGTCGCGGGGAGAGAAATGGTATGCATAGATACAGCACCGTTGTCGATAGCCACATCGGCCCCGTTGCATCCAACATCAACAGCGTTGGAAGTGTTGGCGACGGTGCAGGAGTAATAGTAGTTGTTCTGCAGATCCCCGGAATTGACTCCAGCGATAGCGCCAATGGAAGAAACGGTCGGCACGGTGGCTCCCGTGGCCACACAGTGCGATACAATTCCGGACTGGTTACTCCCCACGATTGCGCCATACTTCTCACCACCGGAATTACTCGTCAAACCAAGCGTGACGCTGCTGATGCAGCGCTGGACTTCGCCCCCTTCTTTCAGGCCCACGATTCCTCCGTGCTGATTACAGTCAAGAGTAAAGGTGCTGATAGCGACATTATTGCCAACAGTGCAACCCTCAACTACAGAATTAATACTATGGCCGACTATGCCTCCGGCATTGTTCCTGCCAGTGATGCGGGAATTAGAGAGCTTGACATTGCTGACGGTTCCGTTTTCGACCACACCGAAAATGCCTTGGTTGCTGCTATTTGAACCTTCCGAGCCTTTGAAAATCCGAATGCCACTAATTGTGTAATCCTTACCATTGAAGGAGCCGCTGAAAGGATGGTCGCTGGTGCCGATGGCGTAGTAGTTGTGCTCCATATTGGAAAGAGCAGACCAACCAGCACTAGGCGAGTAAGAGATATTGGATCCAAGTTCGAAGTAAACGCCGCTGCAGTTATTACCGCCGTTCACATAAGAAGCCAACGCATCCAGCCCCTGAGTGGAAGAGATGATATATGGATCTCCGGCAGTGCCGCTGCCGCTCCAGACCTGGACCCAGTTGGCGGTGTAGGTGCGATCTCCGTTGGAATGATTGGCAATAGTAACCTCGGTTTGAGGAGTGTCCCCGTTGCTCCCGGTCCATCCAGTGAATACGTAACCGGTCCTGGTGGGATTATTCAATGTAAATGATGCACTATCCCATGTGTATGTTCCAGGATTGGCGCTTGCCACGCTGCCGCCCGCAAGGTCATAGTTGATGGTGAATGCATAGCTTTCGTCAAGGGCGCATATCCCATCGGTTTTGATATCGTTGGCATCAAAAGCATTCCACACAAGGTCGGCGATATCCCCGGTCAGCCCTGTGATATTGAGCGCCCCTGTCGCATTATCCGGAATGGTGCCCATGAAGGTCAGCACATTGGTTTTGTTGCCTTCCACATAAGTGAGGTCGCCCCAACTGCTGGATAGTTTTTTTGTGCTGCCGCTGATGGTGACTGTTTCGCTGAAAGCGACCGAAACATATACCCTGTCGCCTCTTGAGTGACGGCCAGGGGCTACACAGAAGGAGTTACGCGTGGGTGAAGTTGCGTCGCAAAGGGCTAATCGCACCTTGAGGTTCCGGACATACCAAGTATCGTCACCGCTGCCGTTAGCATCAAAACGGACGTTTATATTATTTACCGTAGGGCTGAGCACCAGCGAACCGGAGTTTTCGGCACGATAAGAAGCACTCTGGAACTTCTGCTGATAAAGATAGCTGTCGGAATAGTCGAACTCCCTATTGTTGTAGGTATCGTCGGATTTATGAGGAAAAGCCTGAAACTTATAACCTGAGCTATAGACATTCTCTGTCTTGGTCAGGATAAACGCGGCCTTGTAGATGGATGTCGAAGGACCGTTGTCGATTTTACCATCTCCGTCCTTACCATCATAGGTTGTACTGTTGTCAGTCAGTATCTGGATGTACTGATACCCGTCATCCTTTTCTTTCTGCTCGAAATGGACGGTAGCATACAACTTGTATTTCAGGTCATTGTAGTAAGACTGAGGAGCTTTCAACTGATTGAAGAAGGAGCTGGTACTGACTGTGCAAAGAGTATTGTTGTTGTAATCATACCCATCATCGATCTTAAGGTCGGTATTTGATGTGCCGGCATGAACCACATCGTAGTATTTAGTAGTCGGAACTCCGGAATACATCCTTCCGTTCTGAAAGTATACCAGATCAGTGATGCTTTGGTTTACATATTTATCATCGACCACGTAATCGTCGCCATAGGTGATAGTGCGGTCGCAATGCGCCAGATAAAGACCGGCCTTATCGACGACCTCAAAACGGTATGCTCGGGTGGTACTGTTCTGGAAACAGTATTTGGCATCGATCGAATTAATGGATGTTTCGGTGATGGTAACCGAGCGGGTGTTGTGATCAGCGTCGAAAACGAGATTGCCCGTGGCCGAAGTGAAGTTCTTGCCTTCAAGAGCGGACAGACTCACCGTGCGGTAACAGACAGTTTCTGTCGTCGTGGTGTTGGTGGTTCGGGTAACGGTGAACGTGTTGTTCGTGCACTCCACGGTGAACGAACTTGCTGCCCAGACGCTCTGCCCAGTAATCAGCGCTGCTATTGTCAGCACAACTGCGAAAAGCTGTTTCATTGTGTTGTGTTTCATTTTCTCGCCCTCCTTAATCATTTTCATCCAGACTTCCCCAGTTGTAATCATCCTGGGACATACACACAATGCCTTCCGCCTTTAGCTCCACAACCAGCATGGCGGGAGTTTGATAGGTTTTCTTGAATTTTGCTTCCATAATCTCAATCTTGACTGGCCTTTTCTTTTGCCTCTTTGGATTTACCTATGGCCCTACGAACAGTAAAGACCATCGCTACGACCCATGCAAGGATGAGCACGACAGCGATGGCCACGATGATAATGGTTGTTTTTTCCATATAGAATCGCTAACTAACGCTGCAAATATAAAAACAATCGCGCGCACGACTGTCACGCATCCGTCAAAAAACTGTCATATTTGAGTCAACGGTGTTTTTCGTGCACCAGATTCGGTTGCTTTTTATTACCTTTGTGTCCGTCAATGTCTAAACTCTCTTATTTCTATGGAATCTGCGCGGCGATGTTTCTCGCCACGTTTTTGGTGAATGCAGCCGTGCGCTGGTTCCACATGTGCAAGCCCTTCAATACCGCACCGCGCTACTACTATCCCGGAAGGCCCTATGTGACAGGCGTTTTCCTCAGTTCCATCCTCATCATCCCCTATATTATCAACCCGGAAAGCGCGGATGCCTGGTATCTCGCCAGAATCTTTATTCTCCCTACCACCATATTCCATTACATCATCCTCCAATTCTCCTACTTCGGAAGCGTCATGCAATGGCGCAGGTGGAAGGCGCCGGTGTTGCTGACCGCACTGCCCGTTTTTCTGGTGCTAGTGCCGGCAGAGATCCTTACCTTTGTACCCGGGGACCAGATTGGCACCATCATCAACCCCGCCCTCGCAAGTTGGACCCTTTACTCCATCGGTGCAATCGAGACGTTGGTGTGCATTGCCTCGATGGTGGTAGTGCTCCTGTGGGCGAAGCGTTATGATGCGGATGAATTCTCCAACCGCGCAGATTTTCCTGTAGTGTTTGCCCGGAGGTGGATGTTCCTGGTGTTCTTCAACCAATTGTTCGTATGGACGGCGGCGCTGACAAACAGCCAGATGATGGTGGCCATCACGATGCTGCTGCTTGCCTTCTCTTCAATCATCTTCATTATCTCCGCCCTCCATCCCAACCGGAACCGGCCCGTGGGAGATAAGGATGTTCCAGAGGATGCCCCCAAGATCGAGCGCGCCTACCAGCGGACCCTTTCGAACAAAACGCATCAGGAGATTCTGGCGGCGATTCTGACGGTAGTGGTGGAGCAAAGGGCCTACCTCGAACCGCACCTTACCATCCAGGATGTGGCTGACAGATGCGGCTACAACCGCTCCTACGTCGCCGGCATCTTTAAGGGAGAATTCGGTGGATTCTTCAACTACATCAACACCCTTCGTCTCGAGCATGCCGAGAACTATCTGAAGGCACATCCGGACGCGACCATCCAGGAAGCCGTCTACGAGTCCGGCTTCGCTTCCCGCCAGGCATATTACGCTTTTAAAGGGAAGAAGGATTAGACAAAAATAATCGGCGTTCAAGGAAACTTGAAGCCGATTAATTATTTGCGGTGGGGACGAGATTCGAACTCGTGGTACGGTTACCCGTACGGCAGTTTAGCAAACTGCTGGTTTCAGCCACTCACCCACCCCACCGGAAGGTCATGTGTTGAACCGTATTTCCCCCGCTTTTGAAAACGGGACTGCAAATATACAAATTTTATTTAATTTCACTACCTTTGCGTCGCTTTATAAAAAGCAATTAATTATGCAGGGAATCTGGACGATATTGATGCTCGTCGTATCGAACGTTTTCATGACTTTAGCGTGGTACGGGCATCTCAAACTTCAGGAGATGAAGATTTCCACAGGCTGGCCTTTGATATTGATCATCCTGTTTTCTTGGGGCATCGCCTTCTTCGAGTATTGCCTCACCGTGCCTGCGAACCGCATTGGTTTCGCCGGGAACGGCGGGCCATTCACCCTCGTTCAGTTGAAAGTTATCCAGGAGGTAATCTCCCTGACAGTGTTTACCGTCATTATCTCCTTCCTGTTCCAGAATCAGCAACTTCACTGGAATCACATTGCCGCCTTCGCCTGCATAGTTCTGGCGGTCTTCTTCGCATTCCTGAAGTAAGTTACTTCACTTCCAGCACGGAGCCGTGGGGGCCTTCCGCCACAGCGCGGCGCCAAGCCTCTACATAAGGGACATTGGAAAGCCCCGAAGGCGTGCCGGAGTGGTATTCGCTATGTTTGAATGAGCCATCCTCTTCCTGCGCCTTGATATTTCCGTCCAGGTACTTGACCAACAGGAGTTCTTCCATCTTCACCCATTTCGCAAACTGTTCCTGAGCGGTGGAAACCGTGTATTTGGTCATCAGTTTGCGGGCTTTGCGGATGCGTCCGCGGGATACCAGCTTCGCCACTTTCTCATCCATCGAAGGCACTCCGGCAAACATCTGCTCCTGCTCGAAGGCATCCACTGCGCAGCGCACGGTCGGGGCCATCTGATTATACATCTTATAGCAGGCCTGGGCGATGCGGTTGCAGATCCAGAACTGCGAGGTCGGGGAATAATGCAGCATGTCGCCATTGCCCACGCGGAGACACTCGGGCACCTTGGAGGTTGCAACGTAAATAGGTGTGAGATAGGAAGTTGCAGCATCGTCGGTGCCGAACCATACCAGTGCTCCCACTTCATCCGGCAGCCAGCCGCGGGCCTGTGCCACGAACCAGAATCCAGTCTGCTGGGTGGCGATGGCGCGCTCGTTGACGTACTCCTTCCCGTTCCACGAGAAATGCATAGGACGCCAGCGATAAGGCAGGGCGTTGCCGCCCGCACCCACATCCTGGGTCATATCCATCGGCGTACCCTCGAAATGGTCGCGCATCACATCCGCCACATCCTTCGCGGTGATCTTGCGGGAAGGCTTCACGAACAGCGGCATCTCCCCGGAAAGGTCGTGGCCGAGGGCGTACTCGAGCCAGTCGCTGGCAGGGCGGGACACCTCCACCCCATTCTCCTCATAGGTAAAGACCCCATCGCAGAGGATGTTGAAGGCGCTCCAGGCGCGAGCGTCGCAGGCACGGGCTCCGCCGAAATCGAGGGGGTTGTAGGCATCCCGGAACGAGAACTCCTCATCCGCGCCGGCAAACCAGCCCTGCTCGCGTGCGAAGGAGATCACATCCGGCGCATAAAGGCAGTTCTCCGGGTCGTTCAGGGGGAAGCGGGTGATGCGCGCCTGGTTGGCGTGGGAGCAGATATATCCGTCC
Organism: Bacteroidales bacterium; assembly: GCA_017962925.1. GTDB lineage: Bacteria > Bacteroidota > Bacteroidia > Bacteroidales > UBA932 > Cryptobacteroides. The sequence continues at coordinate 56,999 of JAGCUK010000023.1, read as the reverse complement.
GGCACGCGGCGCGCCACCCATACGATGCCCTTGTTCTCCGGGCCCTTGCCCACTAAATCCATCACCCAGGCCTCATCCTTGTCCGCGATGGAGAAGGATTCGCCCTCGGAAGGATAGCCGTAGCGGTTCGCCAGGGAGACGATGGTGTCGATGGCGGCACGGGCGGTGGCAGCCCGCTGGAGGGTTATGTAAATCAATGAGCCATAATCCATTACGCCGGCAGGATCCGCCTGCTCCTCGCGCCCACCCCAGGTGGTTTCGCCAATGATCAGCTGCTTCTCGTTCATATTCCCTACGGTCTTGTAGGTGCGGGGAATCTGATGGATCTGCCCGAGGGGTTTGTAGGTATCCCACTCTATGATATCCAGCTTCGATCCGGCACGGAAGCGCCCGGCGGGGGTGAAATAGAGTTCCCCGAAGAGCACGTGGGAATCGGCGGCATAAGACACCATACAAGACCCGTCGGCACTCGCACCGCGGGAGATTATAACGTTGGAGCATGCTTCTGCGGGGGTAGCGGCAAGAAGGAGGGCGGCAATCGCCGCAAGGCACAATGATTGTACTTTCATAATCCGAATGATACTTTGTTACAAATATATTGATTATTTTTGCAAGTTATGAAAACAAAGCACATACTCCTCGTTCTCGCCTGCATACTGTTGCCGACGCTCGTCAAGGCGCAGCAGCAGCCCATGACCCCGGAGCAGGAAGAGAAGAAAATGCGCGATAATATCGAGACCATGGTTCTCAAATACGAAGAGAGCCTGAATCTCGAAGTCTGGCAGACCTTCTACGTGGATTCCATCCTCACCCATAACTATACTTCGATGATGGAGGAGAGCCGCAAACTCGCCGTCAACCGTGTCGAGAATTACGACCTCTACCAGTTGATTTCAGATAAGTGGGAGGAGAATACCTACAACGCATTCCATAAGATTCTGGATGAGGATCAGTGGAAGAGATATCTCAAGCAGGGGGCCGGCAGGGCAAAGAAGAGCCGGGATCAGCGTGCCGCCAAGCGGGAAGGAAAGAAATAAGATTATGACTATTGAAATTATAGAGAAAGTGCTGGGCGAACTTAACGCCCTTAAATGCAAGACCGAGAAAGAAGTGGAAGAGGCGCGTGTGCGCTTCCTCGGAAAGAAAGGTGAGATTACGGCGCTCTTCGAGGAGTTCCGCAGTGTCGACGGGGATCAGAAGCGTGCCTTCGGGCGCCCTTTGAACGAGTTGAAGCAGGCCGCGCTGGCGAAGATTGAGGAGCTGCGCGCCGGCGTTGAGTCCTCCGGTGCCGCCGAGGGTAGCGGGGATGATCTCTCCCTCCCGGGCGAGCAGTACGAGCTGGGCAGCCGCCATCCCGTTTCCATCGTGCGCCAGCAGATAGTGGATATCTTCCGCAAGTTCGGATATGATGTTGCAGAAGGCCCCGAGATTGAGGATGACTACCACGTGTTCGAGGCCCTCAACTTCCCTCCGAACCACCCCGCTCGCGACATGCAGGACACTTTCTTCATCTCCGCAGGGCACCTCAACCCGCTTCTCCTCCGCACCCATACATCCTCCGTGCAGGTGCGTACGATGGAGAAGTATCCTCTCCCGATCCGCGTGATCTGCCCCGGTCGAGTGTTCCGCAACGAGGCGATTTCCGCCCGCGCCCACTGCATCTTCCATCAGGAGGAAGGTCTCTATATAGATGAAAACGTGACTTTCGCGGACCTGAAGCAGGCCATCCTGCTCTTCGCCCGGGAGATGTTCGGCGCCGACGCCCAGATCCGCATGCGCCCGTCCTTCTTCCCCTTCACCGAGCCTTCGGCGGAGGTTGACGTGAGCTGCAATATCTGCCACGGAAAGGGCTGCAACATCTGCAAAGGCACCGGCTGGCTGGAGATTCTCGGCTGTGGTATGGTGGATCCCAACGTGCTGGAAGCCAGCGGGATCGACAGTAAGAAATACAGCGGCTTCGCGTTCGGCATGGGCATCGAGCGTATCGCCATGCTCAAGTGGCAGGTCAATGATCTGCGGCATTATTTCGAGAACGACCTTCGCTTCCTGAAGGAGTTCGAAGGAGCCACCGAGGTATAAAGTTTCTTCTATTTTTCGGGGCGGGTGAAGCCATCCGCTTCAGCCTTCTTGTTCACGCGATCGATACGGGACTGGGTGTCGGGGTGCGAGGAGAAGAGGTTCGCCACAGAACTGATCTGGGCGGGCGTGCCGGTCTCGGACTTGCTCATCAGCTTTTCGAAAGCCATGGCCATGTAGTAGGGGTTCTTGCCGGCGCCCTTCAGGAATTCATATCCGAAGTCGTCCGCCTCGGTCTCCTGCTTGCGGGAATACTTGGCGTTGATCATCTGCTCTCCGAGCTGGCCCAGGACGCTGTCGGTGAGGGCGGCCGCCATATTTCCGGTGGATGCGATAACATCCATCGCGGCAGATGCGAAGAGGCTCATCTTGTAGGCGTTGAGGGTGTGCTGCATTGCAACATGGCCGACCTCGTGGCCGATTACGCCGAGGGCTTCATTGTCTGTCATCACATCCAGCAGGCCGGTGTAAACACGCACATTGCCGTCTGCGCAGGCGAAGGCGTTGATCTCGTCGTTCTTGTATACCTTGAAGGTCAGAGGGGTGCCGTCCACCTCGGTGAGTCCCTTGGTGATGCGGTTAAGGCGGGTGACGTAGCTGCCGCTGGTGACGATCTGATTTTCAGCATCGAGCTGTGCTACGGACTGGGTCACATAGCCCTTGATGTCGGCGTCGGAAATCTGCAGGGCCTGCATGACTTTTGCGCCGCTCTGCATCAGGCGAGCCTGGTTGAGAGATGCGCATGATGCCAGCGAAAGGGTCGCGGCCAGAATGAGAAAAAATCTTTTCATGGTATGGTTATTTTGTGTTAATAATCGGTCTATCCACACAAATATAGGGATTTTGGGTCAAGTTTGTTATCTTTGAGAATCAAAACTGATTCTTATGAAGATTATCATCGGCCTTCTTATCATTGCGATCGGCGCGTTCTGCCAGTCGTCGAGTTATGTTCCTATCAACAAGATCAAGCAGTGGAGCTGGGAGAGTTACTGGATCGTGCAGGGAGTTTTCGCCTGGTTGCTGTTCCCTCTACTGGGCGCACTCCTGGCGGTGCCGTCCGGGGAATCCCTTTTCGCCATGTATGCGGCAAACCCTGCGGCATCCCTCAAAACCATCTTCTTCGGTGCCCTCTGGGGTGTCGGCGGCCTGACCTTCGGCCTGTCGATGCGTTATCTGGGGGTGGCGCTCGGGCAGTCCATCGCCCTCGGCACCTGCGCCGGACTCGGCACCATCCTCACCCCCATATTCACGGGTAACACCGGGGACCTCACCGCGCCCGTTATCGTGGGAGTGGTCATCACCCTGCTGGGCATCACCATCATCGGCATCGCCGGGGCACGCAAGGCAAAAGAGGCCGGGGACAACGCCAAGGAGGCGGTGAAGGACTTCAATTTCGGCAAGGGGATACTGGTGGCGCTGCTCGCCGGGTTCATGAGCGCTTGCTTCGCTATCGGCCTGGGCTTCGGGCAGAATCTCGCCTGGGAGGGCACTCCGGACATCTTCAAGAGCCTCCCCGCCACGCTGCTCGTCACCTTCGGAGGCTTCCTCACCAACGCCGTCTATTGCTTCTATCAGAACTCCAAGAACAAGACCTGGTCGGATTATGGCAAGGGCTCGCTCTGGGGGAATAACATCCTGTTCTGCTGCCTGGCCGGCCTGCTCTGGTACAGCCAGTTCTTCGGGCTCAGCCTGGGCAAGGGTTTCCTCGCAGGCGCCCCTGTGCTGCTGGCATTCAGCTGGTGTATCCTACAGGCTCTCAATGTTACTTTCTCCAATGTCTGGGGAATTATTCTCAAGGAATGGAAGGGGTGCTCGCGCAAGACTATAGTGGTGCTGGTGGCGGGTCTGCTGGTGCTGATAGTTTCTTCGTTCCTGCCGCAATTGCTGTAGTTTTTTACTGCGATGGAGTTTGCGCTGATCACCGGGGCTGCTTCCGGGATGGGCCGGATCTATGTGCTCCGCCTTGCCGCGGCCGGTTATGGCATTGCGGCGGTTGATCGCGACCGCGAGGGGCTGGAGATGCTCTGTGCCGAGATTAGGGAGGCCGGGAATTCGGCGGTTATCCCCATAGTGCAAGATCTTTCTGAGGCGGATGCCGCGGCCAAGGTGCATCGGGCGTTGGTGGAAGCCGCGCCGGGTGCGGCCGTGTCCGTGCTGGTGAACAATGCCGGATTCATTTTTACTACCGAGATTTCGTCTACCGATCCAGCTAGGTTGCAGGCGATGATGGCTGTGCACTGCACGACGCCGTTGCTGCTTTGCCGGGAGTTCGTGCCCGAAATGATGGCGGCCGGCAAGGGGTATGTGCTGAATATTTCCTCTGTCTGTGCATGGATGGACTGGCCGATGATCGGTATGTACGGGAATACTAAGCGTTTTGTGAAGGGATATTCGCGTTCGCTGCGGCTGGAATGCCGCGGGAGCGGGGTTTCGGTGACTACCGCCATTTTCGGAGCGGTGGATACTCCATTCTTCGGGTTTTCGGAGAAGACTCGTCGATGGCTGCGGCGGCTGGGGTTCATGATTACTCCCGAAAGGGCTGTCGACAAGGCTCTGATGGGGATGTTCCGCCGCCGGGCCAGGGTTATTCCTGGTTTCGGGAACCGTTTATTGATTCCCCTGCTCCCGTTGCTGGGTGACGGTGTGATTTCCCGGGCCTACCGGCGATTTGGGAAGTATCTGGGGTAAAGTGGGCAACCATTTGGTACGTTTAAGGCCTTTTTTGCTCCCATCCCCAAGTTGTGAAGGGGGACCTGCTACGTTTTTAGCCCTTTTCGATCCCAAACTCCTTTCGTAGAGGGGAATTGGCTACGAATAGTGGCATTATTGCTCCAAACCCTGAACTAATATTCCGTGGAAAAACGGGATTCCGCGGCGTAGCCGGCATCCACCTGCGGCAAAAAACCGCATTTTCTTGCAAGGTCCGAGCCCCCCCCCACCTTGCATGAAAACAGGGTAAAACGCGCCAGGTCGCGGCGACGATTCTAAATAATCGATTGTCTTTTAGAAAGAAAAAGTTATATCTTTGACATCTTGATTATTTGCGGTCGATACTATGCTTTACCATTATGCCTACAGCGAAAAAGATGAACTTATCGATATCAATGATGTAGATAAGGCGACACATCGTGGGAGACGGTTTCGTTGTCCAGGATGTGACGGGACGATGGTTGCTAGAATAGGCGAGCATAATGAGCCGCATTTTGCGCATTTAAGACTAGAGGGAGATATTGCATGCAATAGTGAAACATATCTGCATAAACTTGCAAAAAAACGACTGGTTCAATCGTGGAACGATGGAAGTGGAAATTTTAAATTCAATAGAGAGATTATTCAATACTGTAGTGAGGTGAATCAATGTGAGTTTAGAAACCGATATGTTGATAAGTCTATTGATTTACTTCCTAACTGTTCTGTAACGACATCCCAGAGAGAAGATCTTCGTAATTATTACGATACCGTGAATGAGGAAGCTCCCGTTAAAGGTAAGGTGGCGGACATTCTACTATCATCTAGTCATTCAAATATCCCTCCGTTGGCATTAGAAGTTCATGTCAAAAATCCAGTATCAAGAGATAAGATATCTACCGGTCTAAGGATGATAGAATTTGATATAGAGGACGAAATGGATATAGAGACTATTATTAAGAAGGGATTTGATGGCTTTGATCGTCGAAGAGGGCAACCAAGAGTAAGGTTTTGGAATTTTAAACCATATATCATCGGAAGAGAACACCTTGAAGAACAGACCAGTCTTGGATTGGGATACTATCGTTTTAAATTTTATAAAAGCGGAGCGGGGAGGTGCGAATTCTACGACAATTATATTATTTCATGTGCCACTCCGCTGCCGGAGTTTGGTGGAACAGACAAGGGATCTCTGATAGAGATGAACATATATTGGACAGGATACGGAAACACACTTCTGCTTGGTCTGGTAAAATGTTTAGAAATAGGGTGTAGTATAAACAACTGCCATTTATGCCAATATGCTGTTGATGATAATCCGAACGAGCCAGGATTATTCTGTAAAGCATATAAAAAATACGGGACGCCACGAAACCCAAATCAAAAGTATGCCAACACATGTTCTAAATATTGGCTAAACAGGGATCTAATTGCCAGTATTAAGAAACAATTATCAATAACCCGCATCGATATTATCAAAGATGGACGTTGATATGGCCCGAGTATTTTTTATATGATTATGTGTACCATTTTGGCACACATATCAAATAAAGTCGTATATTTGCGTTTGTATTTATATAAAGGATATGGTTGTTGTAAGTAGCAGAGAATTCCGGGCGAACCAGCGAAAGTATTTCGATCTGGCTCGCAAAAATGATGTCGTGATCACATCAAGATCGTGCGGCAACTATCGACTCGTCCCTATTCGGGATGATGATACTCTTATCGATTCTATCAGCCTCGATGCAAAAATCCGAAAAGGAATAGAGGAGTATGAAGCCGGCAAAGTCCACAGGATGAACGCCGGAGAAAGTGTGAGTGATTTTCTTGGACGATTGATTGCGGAGGACTGATATGTATGCTATTGTTTTTTCTGAAGATGCAAAGAAGGATCTGAAGAAGTTGGAGCAGAAAGCCCCGTATGCCATCCCCAAGCTCGCGAAACTATTGAAGGAGATTGCGGAGCACCCAAGGACAGGAACGGGCAAGGTGGAAGTCTTGAAGGGATACGATGGAAATGTATACTCCAGAAGAATCACTCAGGAACACAGAATTGTTTACCGCATAATGGAATCCGAAGTTGAAGTGCTTGTACTTTCAACCTTTGGGCATTATACGTCATAAAGAGAGCCAAAGTCCACTTAATAATAAGAGGCCGACTAAAAAGCGATTTTTAGCCGGCCTCTTTTCCGCGAAAAAAGCACCACAGCGGAGCTGCAGTGCTTTTTGAGCGGAAAACGGGATTCGGACCCGCGACCTCGACCTTGGCAAGGTCGCGCTCTACCAACTGAGCTATTTCCGCGTCGGGACTGCAAATATAAAGCGAATTTTTTAATCTGCAAAATTTTTTCGCTCAACTTTATTATCTTTGCACTACAGACAGAATAACCCTAACGAACATGAAACGCAACCTAATAATATTATTAACAGCAGGTATTCTCGCATTCCTGGAGAGCCCGCTTTCGGCACAATCCAAATACGAAGAAAGCATCAAGTATTGGGAAGACGGTCCTCTGACCCTTGCGGATTTCTCCAGAAGGACGGTCCCGGCCTCCAATGGCGTCATATCCGATCTGTGGTATGGATGGGAAACCATTTCCGACAGGAACAAAATAGGTAATCTTATCTATATGACCCCCAGAGTCCGCACCTTCATGGACAAACTCAATTCCTGGGTGGTGATTTCAGAGTTCGATAAGCAGCAGCAACTCTACCTCCAGACCACGTTCGACATGGCAGAGATGGTCGGCCGACAGTACCAGAAAGATCTTTTCACCGCGGAGGAGCCATATAAGGTTCAGGAGTTCTACCGCAGGACCCTTTCCAGTTCTGTGGATTCCTTCCAGCAGGAATCCCGCTACGGCAGGGATTCCAGCGTAGTGGCCTACTATGCCGCCAAGATTCAGGAACAACTTGCTGAAGAACCGGAAGCACCGGAGCCGCCCAAGATGATACAATTCAAGACGGGTCTTGCCCTGGGCGTCTTTATGGGATACACATGCAACTACCTTCTCACCGGCCTCTCCGAGCGCAACGGTCCCCTGCATTTCTTCAATTTCGGTTTCGACATCCCCTTCTCGCAAAGGATCTTCCTGACCTGGGATATGGGGTTGACGTCTCTCTACAACCTGGATTGCACCGGCATCAGCAAAAACGGATATGACTGGCTCAACGGGCAGTCCACTGAAGCCGCATCTATCACCTTCGACCTCGGCTACCGCGTTATCGACAAGCCTTATTTTGCCATCGAGCCATTTATCGGCGCGGGCGTCCTTGGCGTTTCCCAGACCTTGCCAAGAGACATGTGGAACAACGGCGAGCCTGTATCATCCAGCCTCAACGGACTTCGCGTAGAAAGCGGTTTAACCTGCGACTACAAGATCCGCCGCCACTATTTCCCGATGGAGAATTCCTACGATGAAATTATTCTCCGTTTCAAACTCTACGGAGCCTACAGCAACATGCCCGCAGTCTTGGGGCCAACCTGGTCCATCAATATGGGCATAGCATTTGGCTATGACGGCTGGATAACAAGCTGGCGAAAGTAAAAAAGCGGTCGGAATCACTTCCGGCCGCTATTTGCAATCTTACCGCAGAAATTAGATTTCCTCTACCACGGGTGCCTCGGGTGCATTGGCTGCCACAGAAGCGATGCCCTTCTTGAGGGTTACTTCAGATGCATACATCTGGCTTGCGCCGATAACCTGGCCGTTGCTGGCTTTGAGGTTGAAGAAAGGCTTGCCGTTCTTGGCGACCTTGACCTCGAACTTGGTAGGATCCTGGCTGTTCTTACGAACGGATTCTACGCCATTGAGGCATGCGGATTTGGTGGTGTAGCCCTCGCTGGTGAGGACGACCTGGCCATTGCTGGCCTTGAGGTTGAACTGGAATTCTCCGTTCTTCCTGACGGTGATGACAAATTTACCCATAGCTATAAATAAAATTGGTTGTAGTTGCGTTACATACAAATGTAGGCAAATTTTTCTAATTACAACCTCATTTTATCCTCATTTTTTGATTTGCATCCTGCGGAGTGCCCTGGAAGCGGACGGAGCGACCTCTACCGCCTTGATATTAGGGGTGCCGGTGATTTCCAGCGTAGTTTTGCCATAGCGGCCGGTGATATGCCCGTTCAGCAGCATCTCCACCGTATAGACATCGAAGGTGCCGGTAGAGGGACTGCCGAGGGTATAGTCCATATATCCACTGTCCGATTCCTTCCCTCCCTTGGCCAGCAGCCCGTCGAGGCCGATGAGATAGCCGAAGGACGGTGCTATCATCTTGTACCAGTCTATCAGCCCTTCGCCGCCGCGGAGATCATCCACTCCAGCGCCCTTCCGGAAGGCCATGAGCAGATCTTCGGAGGATTTGATGGCGCCGCTGGGGCAGATCACGTGGTAGTAGAGGGCATTGCCGGTGCCGGAGGAAGAGATGCGGTCGCAGTAGATAGTGGCGCCGGACGCATCCTGATCGGGATAGCGCCCTATGTACTCCGCCTTCCATCCGGCCTGCGGCGAGAGGGCCCCGTCCATCTCGTAGGAGATGTAGCTGGCCACCTCGACATCCTTGGTATAGCGGACGCCGGTGTGCTTGCCATCCGTCGTCTTCTCCATCACCACGAAAGTATAATTGCCTTCGGGAAGAAGCCCGCAGGCATAGGTGCCGGTGCCGGAGAACAACTCGTCGATCTGCGGAACATTGCTGCCCCGCTGGCCACCCTTCGACACCACCTGATAGTCATACATGAAGTCCTCATCCGCCTCGATGCTGAAGAGGTCTCCGTAAATAGTCTTATTCTCCAAGAACCCCTTGCCGAGATAGGTAATAGTCACGGCATCATCGGGATTCTCGTCGATAGGGTTATCTAAATCATCTATGCAGCCCGGCGCAATCACAGCCACTGCCAACAGAACCGGTATATATTTCCAAAATTTCATAGCGGTAGATAGATGACAACGCACGCGCATTCGTTGCATCCGTCCCCGCGCAAACGGCTTACTTATTCCTCAGCACGGTCTCGCCACCGACGCAGTCCACTTCGATAGCAGAATCCTTCCTCACGCGGCCCTCCAGAATCTCTCTGGCGAGCTTATTCACCAGTTCTCGCTGGATGAGGCGCTTAACAGGACGGGCGCCGAAGACAGGGTCGTAGCCGTTCTCCACCATGTCGTCTTCGAAGGCGCGGGTGTAGGTCAGGCGCACGTTCTCATCTTCCAGTTTCCGCTGAAGGATATTCATCTGGATATGCACTATCTCGCGGATGTCGTCCTTGGTCAGGGCGTCGAATACCACGATTTCATCAATTCTGTTCAGGAACTCCGGCCTCATCCGCAGGCGCAGTTCCTCCTCCTTGAGGTTGGAGGTCATGATCAAAATGGTGTTCTTGAAGTCCACCGTACGGCCCTTGTTATCCGTCAGGCGGCCGTCGTCCAGCACCTGCAGGAGGATGTTGAACACGTCCGGATGCGCTTTTTCGATCTCGTCGAGCAGCACCACGGAATAGGGCTTGCGGCGCACGGCTTCGGTCAGCTGGCCGCCTTCATCATAACCCACGTATCCGGGAGGCGCGCCGATCAGACGCCTGACGGTGTGGGACTCCTGGTACTCGCTCATATCGATACGGGTCATCATGGTTTCGTCGTTGAAGAGGAACTCCGCGAGGGCCTTTGCCAGTTCGGTCTTGCCCACGCCGGTGGTGCCCAGAAAGAGGAATGAGCCTATCGGCCGATGCTCGTTCGAGAGGCCTGCCCGGCTGCGGCGGACTGCGTCGGATACGGCGGCGATGGCTTTGTCCTGCCCCACCACGCGCTTGTGCAGCTCCGCCTCCATGCGCAGCAGTTTCTCCTTCTCGCTCTCCAGCATACGGTTCACGGGGATGCCGGTCCAGCGTGCCACCACCTCGGCTATATCCTCCGGCGTAACCGCCTCATTTATAATAGGATCCTTGATGGTAGCCTGCTTCTTGGTGAGCTCTTCTATCCTTGCCCTGGCCTGGGCGATCTTGCCATATCGCAGCTCCGCGACCTTGCCGTAGTCGCCCTGGCGCTCGGCTATCCGCGCCTCGTTCTCGCAGTCCTCGATGTCCTGGCGGGCCTTCTGCAGGTCGGTGACCAGGCTCTTCTCAGCATCCCAGCGCTTCATCAGCTCCTCGCGCTTCGCCTTGGCCTCGGTCAACTCGGAATCTATCTTCTCTGCCTTCAGCGAGGTACTCTCGCGCTTCACCGCCTCCTTCTCGATCTCCAGCTGGCGGATGCGGGAATTCAGGTCGTCGATAGGCTCCGGCACCGAATTCATCTCCAGACGCAGTTTGGAGGCCGCTTCATCCACCAGGTCGATGGCTTTATCCGGCAGGAAACGGTTGTTGATATACCTATGGCTGAGGTTGACTGCCGCGATGAGGGCATCATCCTCTATGCGCACCTTATGGTGGTTCTCGTACTTCTCCTTCAGGCCTCGGAGGATGGCGATGGATTCCGCCGGCGAGGGCTCATCCACCATCACCTTCTGGAAGCGGCGCTCGAGGGCCTTATCCTGCTCGAAGTACTTCTGGTACTCGTCCAGGGTGGTGGAGCCGATGGTACGCAGCTCGCCGCGCGCCAGTGCCGGCTTCAGGATGTTGGAAGCATCCATCGCGCCGCTGGAGCGTCCTGCCCCGACGAGGGTATGGATTTCATCGATAAAGAGGATGATTTCGCCCTCGCTTTCCACCACTTCCTTCACCACACCTTTCAAGCGCTCCTCGAACTCGCCCTGGTACTTTGCACCCGCGATCAGGGCGCCCATGTCCAGAGAATAAACTTTCTTGGATTTCAGGTTTTCCGGCACCTGGCCGTTGATTATCTTGGTTGCGATACCCTCGGAAATAGCTGTCTTGCCCACGCCCGGTTCACCAACCAGGATGGGGTTGTTCTTGGTTCGACGGCTCAGGATCTGCAGCACGCGGCGGATTTCGTCGTCGCGCCCGATCACAGGGTCGAGCTTGCCTTTAGCCGCGGCCTCGTTGAGGTCTATGGCATATTTGCTCAAGAATTCATATTTGTTGTCCATAATACAAATCTCCTTTTTCCGGATTGTCCGGCACGGTAACGAGTCCAAACTGCGGACCAAAGACAAAATGTCATCTGAAAGCCCCCTGTCGCGTCCCCGTGCGTGAAACAGGCCTTTTCACGCACGACACCTCAAAAAATCACCCCTTCGTGCGTAAAACAGCCCTTTCTACGCACGACACCCCATACCAACAGGGCCGTGATTGGCAAGTGGTTGACTTGCAGGGTATTAAACAAAAAGGGTTGTGCAAAAATACACAACCCTTTTTGCGTTATTTATTGATTTATAATTAGTTACAAATCACAATTATTACTTACGAGTGAAATACATACCAGTATTAACATTGCCGCCAGCATTTGCCTGATATATCAATTCATAATTCGTTGAACCATTGGCTGTTCCGCGGAAACTTGTTGATGTGGGCGTTGCTAACTTAGAAACATTAATAGAGATACCTATAATGATTTTGCTGCTTATGCTCCCGGAAACACCCCACGTCTGGCGATTGTCAAAATAGTATTTAAACTCATCAAATGTGCTATTAGAAGACATCCAAAGCCAACCATAGTTTTGGGAGGTACCAAGAGGATAAGGAACAAAATTATACGCACCACCAACAAAGGCCCCTCCAAGTTCGGGTAGGAAAGCCGCGTATGTGTATGTAGCATCCCCCGTAGAAACCGATTGTGCAGACGTAGCATCAAAGAATAACCCCAACTGAGCACTCTTCTCTACATAATTAATATAAACAACAGCATCCATTATCGCTGTGGAATACAGGCCAGTAATTCCTATATTGTTTGGAATGCTTCGTTTTGTTTTGCTATCATAACGAGGTGCGGAGCTAAGAGGATCAGCAAAAACCACATCGTTCGTTGCGGGATTTGCGCTAGTATAACCCAACTTATTTGCACCTTTGAAACGCTGGCTCGTGAGGGTCCATTCACCCTTGAAATCTTTGGGTTCAAGTTGAGTGACAGTGACAGTAGAGGAACTAAAATCAATAGAACCGGTACGGGGCTCAGCATCTGTATTCTCATCCCAAGAAACATCCCCAGTAGAAGGGTCATAGTGCAGCCAGGCGACAGCCGGACTAGCGATTAGAGATTTTGCATAAGGGAAACTATTCGCGCTGTCATCGGCCCATTTGTCCACATCCTCCACACCATCATAGACAAGCGTTCTTGCAAGACGATATACCTTTCCGGCATCAACGGCAGCAGTAGATAACAATACTGTGGCTTTTTGGCCATATACCTGTGCGATGAGCGGAGTAGAATCAAACTTAGTCCCTTCCCATACGGTAATATAAGCCGTGGCGACCTGTCCAGCAACCGAGCAAGGATGCGTGGTTATTATACCCTTGGTGCTTGATGATCCTGGCTCTCCCCAGGAAACATGAACCTTATTATAAGTGTTTGCATCTCCAAGTGTAATAACAGTATTCTCATCGGCGGTAGGAACAATCTCCTCCGGGAAAGTCAACTCTAGTTTGATAACACTGGTTTTGTATTCAAATGTAATATCGGCAATCTTATCACCATTAGAATCTGTTGTCATAGATGCAACCTCTGTGTTTCCTACTATTACGTGTAATAAATTTGCGTCAGCGATAGTTCCGGACTGATTCGTAAGATTGCAGAAGGTCGGAGTGGAATTGTAGGTAATTGGGGTAACATTGTTATCCAGATAGAAGAAGATATTAGTTGCTTCTGCTGGAATTTGCTTGCAATCAGAGGTAAAACTGGCTCTTTTGTGGTCAACTGACAAAGTTGACTCATCCAGTTCCATAAACATACGAGTCTTTTCCTCGTCTTTATTGTTGATGTAGTTTAACTGACTGGCGCCATTTCTAAAATAACCCCACAAATGGTCGGTACCATCCTGAAACGTCACAGAATACCCACCCGCACCATTATCAGTAAAGGTGAGTTTAGTAGAAGGGCTGTTTGCCCTAACAATCAGCCGACCTCCGGCTGCTTCTTCGGGCTGTTGGTCGTTTGTGATTTCTTTTGTGCAAGAAAACATGGCGGCAGCGATGGCCAGAACGGTGAAAACTTTCTTTGTCATAACTCTTTCCTCCATTATTAAAGGTCTCCACCAAATTCAAGATCCAAATCAGTTCCGAGGTTAACCTCAGGATCCGTAAGACCACTCTGGCACAACGGGCCGTTTACAGAAATCTCAACCGAGGTACAACTCGGTGATTCATAGGGATTTACACCCCCCCCCATTTGAGAACTGGGGGTTAATTTGTTTTTAGTGTAAAACATATTGTTGGTTGTTAGAAATAGTTTTTTCTGCTTTACAAGCGGCTAATATAGTGTTTTCTGCGCTATCTTGTTCTATTTTTAAGCCCTTTATGCAATTCCGGGAGGCCGGCAAGAAGCGGTCAGTGACAAAATGTCAGTAAATATTAGTATATTTGCGGCACGTACAGTCATGGACACTCAGGAACTACAGAAACTCAAGAATAAATTCGACATCATAGGGAATGATGCCGCACTGAACCACGCGCTGGAAACGGCCGTGGCGGTGGCTCCAACCGATCTGACCGTGCTGGTCAGCGGCGAGAGCGGCGTCGGCAAGGAAAATATCCCCCAGATCATACATCAGTTCAGCCGCCGCAAGAACGGCAAATACCTGGCAGTCAACTGCGGAGCCATCCCCGAAGGCACCATCAACGCGGAGCTCTTCGGGCACGAAAAGGGCGCTTTTACCGGCGCCATCGGCGAGCGAAAGGGCTACTTCGAAGAAGCCAACGGCGGCACTCTTTTCCTCGACGAGATCGGCGAGCTCCCCAAGGAGACGCAGGCAATGCTGCTTCGCGTGCTCCAGAGCGGGGAATATATAAAGGTGGGATCCTCCAAAGTGGAGAAAACGGACGTGCGCATCATCGCCGCCACCAATATGAACCTCTACACCGCCGTGCAGCAGGGGCGCTTCCGCGAGGATCTCTACTACCGCCTCAACGCCGCCCGGATCACCATGCCGTCGCTGCGGGACCGGAAAGAGGATATCTACCTCCTCTTCCGCAAGTTCACCTCCGACTTCGCACAGCGCTTCGGCCTTCGCAAGATCAGCCTCAGCATAGACGCCATCTCCCTGCTCAAGAACTACCGCTGGCCCGGGAACATCCGCCAGCTGAAGAACGTGGCGGAGACGGTGACGGCGCTGGAGTCGCGCCCGGCAAGTTCCGAGGCAGATAAGGTGGAGCTCGGCGCCGCGGAAATCGCTCGCTACATCCCTGACGAGAAGGATACCCTGCTGCCGCAGATCGCATCTCCCGCAACCGGAGGAGGGCTCGGCGATGAGGATAAGCGCGTGCTGGTGAAGGCCCTGTTGGACCTCAAGGGGGAGGTGGATACCCTGTCTGAGAGGGTGAAGGAGCTGGAGAGCGGTGCCGCCCCGAAGCATCTTGCCAACCAGGCCGACGATGCCGAATGGCAGGAGCAGGTCGAGGACCTCAGCATCCGCAAAGCCAATAACGACCTTATCGAAAAGGCGCTGGAGAAGCACGTCGGCAATGTGAAGGCAGCGGCGGAGGAGCTGGGCATCTCGGAACGCACCATCTACCGCAAACTCGCAAAGAAGAAGCAGCAATGAAACGGATTCTGATCATACTCTCGGTGGCCCTCTGCCTCGCCGGGTGCGGGATTTACTCCTTCACCGGCACCTCCATCGACCCCGACGTGCACACCATTTGCATCCCCACCTTCGAATACAAGGCGATGCGGGTGAATCCGTCGCTTGCGAACGATCTTTCCGAGGAGATCCGCACCCGCTTCCGCAGGATGACGCGTCTGGAGCAGGTGGAGATGGACGGGGACCTCGAGATTATCGGAGAGATCTCCGCTTATGACGTGCAGGCTTCCGCGGTTACCGCGAATGAAGTCGCGGCGCAGAACCGCCTTACCGTGAGCGTGCGGGTGGACTTCAATAATGTCAAGCATCCCGAGGAGAGTTTTTCCGGGAAGAGTTTCTCTGCCTACGCAGACTACGATTCCTCCAATTCGCTCGATGCAGTGGAAAGCACCCTTTGCGCCGAGATCATCGACAAGATTGTGGAAGATATTTTCAACGCAACCGTAGCCCAATGGTAAACGAAGACTTCATAGACCTCAAAAAACTCAACCTCGACGAGTTGAACGGCGTAGTGAACCTTTATCCCTGGTTCGGCGGCGCCCGAAAGGAGCTTTGTCGGAGGATGTCGGAGCTGGGAGAGGGTGCCTGGAGCGATGAACGCTATGCCGATGCCGCCCTTTATATCGGCTCCCGCCGCATTATCGCGCAGCTTGCTCACAAGGGGCACCGGGTGGATTATTCCGACCATCAGGTGAAGGAATTGCTGCGCGCCTATATCGACGAAGGAGTGGGAGAAATCAAGGACGAGGGCGCTCCTCGCCGCGTTATTGTGGTGGGAGGAGATTATTTCTCCGCACAGCAATATGCCGCCGTGAAGAAGGAGGGGGATGCGGACTTCGCCGCCATGGCCAAGGGTGAGAGTGCTCCGAAGAGCGATGCCCCCGCCGCCCCAGCCACCAGCGAAAGCATCTCCGAAGCCGAATTCACCGATTTCTGCACCGAAACACTGGCGCAAATCTATGCAGATCAAGGCTATCCGGAGCAGGCAAAACAAATTTATTCGCGCTTAAGTTTGCGATTCCCGGAAAAAAGTGCTTACTTTGCAGCCCTTATCGAAAAATTAAAGAATTAGTATATGAACGCAGTATTTACAATCCTTACAGTGCTCATCATCCTGGCGAGCCTCCTGCTGATCGGCGTGGTGCTCCTCCAGAATGGCAAGGGCGAGGGCCTGGCCAGCAATTTCGTTGCAGGTAACCAGACTTTCGGTGTGCGTCAGACCGCCGATATCCTCGAGAAGATTACCTGGGGTCTGGTAGTGTTTATCCTCGTGGTTTCCATCATCGCTTCCTTCAGCAGCCGCAGCAAGAGCAGCGACATGGATATCACCAACCAGCTCGAGAACACCGAGGCTGCCGCTCAGCCCGAGTTCCCGACTGCCCCTATCGAGCAGGCCGCCCCTACCGCCGAAGCGGAATAAGGAGCGTGTTCAGTATTCTCTTGAAACATAGGGAATTACGCTTAAAGAAGTTGCTATTTCGGCAGCTTCTTTTTTTGTGCTCCTAAGCATGGCTAAAGCAGAATTTTGCGTATATTTGTAAGCTATAACAAATGTTTGATATGAAGATTAACAAAATTATCGCGGCCGCTGCATTGCTTCTTGCCCTGGTCGCATGCAACAAGAATTCCGCCCAGCAGATGGCAGACGACTCCACGAAGGTGGGTGTCAGCTGTGAGCCTGCGGTGCTGACCGTGATCAACAACAACATCCCCGTCAGCATCACGATCGACTATCCTGCAGGGTATTTCGCCCCCGAATCCAAGCTCGCGGTCACTCCCGTCATCGTGTATGAAGGCGGAGAGAAGGCTGGCCCAGTTTTCAATTATCAGGGTTCCAAGGTTCGCGAAAACAATAAGGAAATCTCCACCGACGGCGGATCCGTGGTAGAAAACTTCAGCATCCCCTACGTGGATGGCATGAAGAAGTGCTACCTGGAGCTGCGCAGCGTCGCCAAATATAAAGACAAGAGCATCGTGCTTCCCAGCCGCAAGGTCGCGGACGGAGTAATCCTCACCGGCAACGATTTCGTCACCACCGGATACTTCGACTATAAGGAAGACGGCTATCAGCACAGCGTCACCAAGACCAGCGAGGGCCAGATCCACTACGATGTAAACTCCTCCACCGTCAAGCCCGGCGAACTCAACAGTGCATCCTTCAAAGGCTACAAGGCCGAACTCGACGAACTGGCAGAGAACTCCCGCGCCAAGATCAAAGACGTCAAGATCATCTCTTATGCATCTCCCGAAGGTGGCGAGGAGCGCAACGCAAAGCTCTCCAACGAGCGTTCGGATGCCGCAAAGAAGGCATGGGACAACGTTTCCAAGAACCTGGAAGGGGTTAACCCGGACGTGAAGAGCGTCGGACAGGACTGGGAAGGCTTCCAGGAAGCAGTCGCCAAATCCGACATCGAAGATAAGGACCTGATCCTCCGCGTGCTCTCCATGTACAACGATCCCGAGGTGCGCGAGAGCGAGATCCGCAATATGAGCCAGATCTTCACCGAGCTCAAGAAAGAGGTTCTGCCGGAACTCCGCCGTTCCCGCTTCGTCACCGAGGTGGAATATGAGAACTACAGCGATGCCGAGCTGCAGCGCCTTGCCGACCGCAAGCTCCTCTATCTGGTGGATGAAACCGCAGTCCTGCGCATCGCCGCCACCTCCGAGGATCCCGAGCGCAAGGAACTCTTCTACCGTGCTGCCGCCGAACGTTTCGGCTCCCAGGTGGGCAAGTACGACCTCGCCATCCTCAAGCTCGAGCAGGGCTCACACGCCGTCACCCAGATGTATCTGGAGCAGCTTAAGGATCAGTCCGATCCGGACGTGCAGAACGCTCTCGGAGTGGTAGAACTCCGCCGCGGCAACTTCGACAAGGCAGCTGATTTCTTCGAGAAGTCCGGGAATGCATCCGCCGAAAAGAATCTTGGCATCGTAGCCCTCTCCAAGGGGGATTACACCACCGCCGCCGCCAAACTCAAGGGCGCAGGGGATGTGAATGAGGCCATCGCGAACATCATGTGCGGAGAGTTCGACGCTGCCGCCGATGCTCTCAAGAATGACGACAGTGCCATCGCGGATTACTACCGCGCCGTGGTCGCAGCCAGAAAGGGCAAGCTGAAAGATGCCAAGAAAATGCTCGATTCTGCATGCGAAAAAGACCCCTCCCTACGGGAAAAAGCATTGAAAGACATCGAATTCGTTGCACTTTAAAATATTTTTCCTATATTTGCACCCCCTTTTTACGGGGGTGTTTTTTTTAACTATTATTTTATGCCGACAATTCAACAATTGGTTCGCAAAGGACGTGAGACTCTCGAAGTGAAGAGCAAGTCTCGCGCATTGGATGCGTGCCCTCAGAAGCGCGGCGTATGCGTCAGGGTGTATACTACTACCCCTAAAAAGCCTAACTCAGCAATGCGTAAGGTTGCCCGTGTACGTCTCAGCAACGCTAAAGAGGTGAACGCCTACATCCCGGGCGAGGGCCACAACCTCCAGGAACACAGCATCGTGCTGGTCCGCGGTGGTCGTGTAAAGGACCTCCCTGGTGTACGTTATCACATCCTTCGCGGCGCTTTGGACACGGCTGGCGTGGAAGGCAGGACTCAGTCCCGCTCACTCTACGGAGCCAAAAGGCCGAAGAAGTAGCCGTCGGGTGGTTTAATTTTTAATTTTTTCAATTATGAGAAAAGCAAAGCCTAAGAAGAGGATTCTACTTCCTGATCCTAAGTTTCACGACATCGAGGTCACCCGTTTCGTGAACAACATTATGTTGCAGGGGAAGAAGAGTATCGCGTATTCTATTTTTTACGATGCCATTGACATGGTAGGCGAGAAGATGAAGGATTCTGACAAGGCTCCTCTCGATATTTGGAGGCAGGCTCTCGAGAACGTGACCCCTCAGATTGAGGTTAAGTCACGCCGTATCGGTGGAGCTAACTTCCAGGTGCCGACCGAGTTGCGTCCGGAAAGGAAAGTATCTGTCGCCATGAAGAATATGATACAATTCGCCCGCAAGCGTTCCGGCCACTCGATGGCAGAAAAACTCGCCGCAGAAATCATGGCGGGTTACAACAATGAAGGCGGCGCATACAAGCGCAAAGAGGATATGCACCGCATGGCAGAAGCCAACAAGGCATTCGCACACTTCCGTTTCTAATTGGTCAAAGTTAGTTAGATGGCCAGCAGGGACTTACATTTCACCAGAAACATCGGCATTATGGCGCACATCGATGCCGGCAAGACCACGACTTCTGAGCGCATCCTGTTCTACACGGGAAAAAATCATAAGATCGGGGAAGTGCACGACGGTGCCGCCACAATGGACTGGATGGTCCAGGAGCAGGAGAGGGGTATCACTATCACCTCTGCTGCTACCACTGCATTCTGGCACTACAACGGGAATGTCTTCCAGATCAATCTGATCGACACTCCCGGTCACGTGGATTTCACCGTCGAGGTGGAGCGTTCGCTCCGTGTGCTCGACGGCACGATCGCCACGTTCGACGCAGTAGGCAAGGTGCAGCCGCAGAGCGAGACCGTCTGGCGCCAGGCCGACAAGTACGGAGTCCCGAAGATTGCATACGTGAACAAGATGGACCGCGTGGGCGCGGACTTCCTCGGCTGTTGCGATGATATCAAAGTCAAGCTGGGGGCTACGGCCGTGCCGATCAGTCTTCCTATCGGCGCAGAAGAAACATTCGCCGGTATTGTTGACCTGATCTCACGCAAAGCGTACATCTACAATACCGGCGAAGACCTGGTAAACTACGATGTACGTGAAATCCCCGAGGATATGCGGGAAGAGGTCGAGACCTGGCGCGACAAGCTTGTCGAGGCCGCGGTCGATTGCGACGATTCCCTCATGGAGAAGTATTTCGAGGATCCTGAATCCCTCACGGAGGAAGAGATCATCGCAGCGCTCCGCAAGGGCACGATCGAAATGAAGATCGTCCCCGCGACCTGCGGTTCTTCCTACAAGAACAAGGGTATCCAGTTCCTCCTCGATGCGGTAGTCCGCTACCTGCCTTCTCCCTGGGATGTGGGGTCTACCAAAGCGACGAACACCCACAATGGGGCCGAGGTTGATCTTCATCCTACTTCCGACGGGCCGTTCTGCGCACTCGTGTTCAAGATTGCAACCGATCCTTTCGTGGGCCGTCTGGCATATCTCAGGGTTTACTCAGGCCATCTGGACGCAGGTTCCTACGTGCTGAATTCCCGCACGGGAAAAAAAGACCGCGTGTCCAGGCTGTTCCAGATGCACTCCAACCACCAGAACCCTATCGAGTTCGTGGAGGCGGGAGATATCTGCGCAGCAGTCGGATTCAAGGACCTCCGCACGGGGGACACCGTCTGCGACGAAAGCCACAAGCTGGCCCTTGAGAGCATGGAGTTCCCTGAACCCGTGATCAGCATAGCAATCGAGCCCAAGACTCAGCAAGATCTCGACAAGCTCGGGATCGCTCTCGGAAAGCTGCAGGAGGAGGATCCTACCTTCACCGTGCGTTCCGATGCCGAGACGGGGCAGACGATTATCAGCGGCATGGGTGAGCTTCACCTCGATATCATCGTGGACCGTTTGCGTCGCGAGTTCGGGGTGGATATCAACCAGGGTGCCCCTATGGTCAACTACAAAGAAGCGATTACACGTTCCACCCAGATCCGCGAAGTATTCAAGAAGCAGACTGGCGGACGTGGGAAGTTTGCAGACATATCTGTCGAGATCGGTCCCGCCGACGAGGGCGTTTCAGGACTTCAGTTCGAGAGCGTCGTCAAGGGAGGAAACGTGCCGAAGGAATTCATTCCTGCAGTGCAGAAGGGCTTCGAGTCTGCGATGGTCAACGGCGTACTCGCCGGCAACCAGATGCAGAGCCTCAAAGTCACCCTGCTCGACGGTTCCTTCCACCCGGTGGACTCCGATCAGCTTTCATTCGAACTTGCAGCGCGTGAGGCTTTCCGCAACGCCTGCCGCAAGTGCGCTCCGGTTCTCCTCGAACCCATCATGAGCCTCGAAGTTGTTACTCCCGAGGAATACATGGGTGAGATCACGGGGGACCTGAACCGCCGCCGCGGACAGATCGTGAGCATGGACAGCACGAACTACGGTGCAAGGATAATCAAGGCGTTCGTGCCGCTCGCGGAGCAGTTCGGATACGTGACCGTTCTGCGGACACTGTCATCCGGACGTGCTTCCAGCACGATGTCTTTCGACCACTATGAGCAGGTTCCTGCCATTATGGCCAAGGATATTGTTGAAAAAAGTGGGTACAGGATGCCTTCCTTTGGAGAATAATTATTTAAATTTGCGATATGAGCCAAAAAATCAGAATTAAACTCAAGTCTTTCGATCACATGCTCGTGGACAAGTCCGCAGCCAAGATCGTTGAGACGGTGAAGAGCACTGGCGCAAGGGTTATCGGTCCTATTCCGCTCCCTACGAACAAGAAGATCTTCACAGTGAACCGCTCGACCTTCGTCAACAAGAAGTCCCGCGAGCAGTTCGAGCTCGATTCATACCGCAGGTTGCTCGATATCGAGGATTCTAACGGCAAGACCGTGGATGCCCTCATGAAGCTCGAGCTTCCTTCCGGTGTTGAGGTTGAGATCAAGGTGTGACGCGCCCTTAAGGCGTCAGTGCCCGCTTGATCGGGCATAGGGTCCCTTAGCTCAGTTGGTTAGAGCATCTGACTCATAATCAGGGGGTCGCAGGATCATGCCCTGCAGGGACCACAAAAAGGCAGCCGTTTGGCTGCCTTTTTGCGGTCCCAAGGACCTTTTATCAGGGGCTCTGCCCCTAATGTACCCCGCGGCTCCCGGCCTTAGTCCTTCGGACCGGCCTCCGCCGTTCGCGCTGCTGCGCTCATTCGTGGCTGCCTTTTTGCGGTTATGGAGGGATGTTACCTTTAGAATCGATATCCGGCGCTGAGGGCGAAGGTGCCGCCGAGGATGTCGGAGGCGAAGAGATAGGCGGCGTCGAGGGTGAAGCCGCTATAGTTCACTCCAAGGCCGGCGGAAGCGAAGGTAGGGAGGACGCTGTCGCCACCATAGTGGTAGCCGGCGCGGGCGGAAACCATCCCCGAAAAACAATACTCTACTCCCGCGCCGGCGGCAAGGCCGGTGGAGAGATAGGAATCCACCTTCGCGCGGATCGCCAGAGCATGCTCATCGCTGATCTCATACCGGTATCCCGCGCCCACAGTCAGAGCAGTAGGGAGGTCGAACTCATCGGAGGACTGCGATTTCACCTTCGGACCCAGGGAAGAAACCCCAGCCGCAAAATCAATTCCCTCGACCTTGCCCGCGACGAAAACATCCGCCGCAATACCATCGATGGAATAGTTGGTCCACGGCTGCTCCTTGGCATACTTCACATTCACCCCGACCGCCAGAAAATCCAGGAAAGCATAACTCAGGCCGGCATTCAGCAACATCTCGGTGGGCTCATAATACTTGCTGCCCGCATCCTCCATAAACACCTTTTCGCCCGTTCCATGCACGAAAGAAAGGGAATACCCGATCTTGTCCAGGCGTCCGGCCAGCCCGGCCCCAATAAACTGGGTGGCGCTGATCTGCGGCATATAATTCTGGTAGGATAGTCCCCCGGCCAACTTCATCTCGCAGAACGGGAGAGTGGCAGCGGAAGATACCTGAGTGCTACCCATTGCGATCGATGACGGGTTGTAGTCCAGCTGCATGAAAGGCAGGGCCTCCGAAGTCGGATTCTGGGCAGCAGCGGCCAGCGAAATCAGGCCGGCGGCAAACATTATATATAACTTTCTCATATTTTCACGATGGTTTTGGTGTAAGTTTTACCGCCGTAGCTGATGGTTACGGAGTACCTTCCGGGCGCCAGGCCTGCGGTCTCTATTGTCAGAGGGTTGAATCCGCTGAAGACCTGAGTGGTTTCATACACCACCCTTCCGGTGGAATTGACTATGCGCACGTAAGTCTCCGCATCTTCTTCGGTGCTGATAACCAGCTTGTCGGTGATGGGCGAAGGGGTTGTCTCCGCAGGATTTGCGGCATCCGCCTTAACGAGCACCGGTATGTTGCAGGGGGTAGATTTATCCCCGTCGTTTGCGACGATGACCACCTTGGTGAGGCCGGGTTTGCTGGCGCGGATGCGGATCGAAGTTCCCTGCATGGAAACATTGGCGATGCTTTGATTTACCGAGGAGGATGTGATGGTCAGAGGGTCTCCGTCGGGATCCTGGAAGATATCGCTGACCGACAGATTCTTGCCCGCGCCGGTGCCGTAAAGGATGATTCCGTCAGGCTGGTTCTTGATGACCGGAGCGTGATTGTCCGGCGTGGTAATACTCTTGATTTCAGACACTTCCGAGTAATTCGCCGAACGGTCGTATGCGTAAACCGCAACGTAGTAGGTGGTGGAATAAGACAATGTGCCAAGCTCACCGTTTAGCTTGTCGCCGGCAGAAGCGGTGCCGGTCGGGAAGTCGAGCATGGTTACCCCGGACGCGAGGGATTTGGGAGTGCTGTTGCGAACGTCACTCTCCCTCATGCCGAACAGCACCCGCACGCCTGCGGCCTTGGAATCATCCGCATCGGCCGGCACCGTCCAGCTGATAGAGACATCCCTGCGCTTGGCGGTCAGGGTGAAATCTGTCACCTTGTTCGGAGCGATGGTGGATGGAGGGATTCCAAGTTGGAAGGAGCCCAATGCATCCACGGCAGGCCCGATAGGGGTCTTGCTCGATACGTAATTGCTGTTTGCGCCGTCCAGAAGGAGGTGCTTGAGTTCAGTATTGGTGAATCCCACCCCGCCGAAATAAGACACCAGCAGCGCGGCCACTCCACTCACGTGAGGGCAGGCCATGGAGGTGCCGCCCATATAGCCGTAATTCTGGTAATCCTCGTTGGGATCGTACTTGGTCTGATAGAGGTTGAAGATATTGCCACGGCTGTATCCAACGGCATCCGCATCGTTGCCATATCCGGATCCATAAAGATCTCCACCGGGGGCGGCGATATCAACCCATGAACCATAGTTGGTGTACCAGGTAGGCTTCCAGTCGGGGCCGGACGCACCTACGGCGATGATGGGCTCGTAGTTAGCGGGCCAGCCGTATTCGATGTTGTCGTTGCCCGAAGCGAAAATGACCACTCCGCCTTTCATGGGGGAATTCGGCAACTGGTTGCCGTCATTATCGCAACCTGCATACTTGATAAAGTAATCAACTCCTGACTTTTCGTAATCGTCGATATTATCGTTTTTCGCGTCCTGAAGGCCCTGAGCGGTTATATTGCCATCATCATCGCAATCATAAGAATGCCCCCAGCTGTTCTGGCTGATAACCGCACCGTGGTCCGCGCCCCATTTCAAAGCACGCATGAAACCGGCATCGGAAGCAATATCATCCCCGTCGAAAATCTGACAACTAAGGATCTTGACCCCGGGGATACCTGCGGCATAATCTCCCCCGGCGATACCGGCCACGCCAACTCCGTTATTACGGATGGCAGCGATGGTTCCGGCAACGTGGGTGCCGTGGGCGCCCCCATTGATTTTAGTGTTGTTTTTTACAAAATTATAACTGCCGTTGCTGCCTGCCGGAACGCATGCCGAGGCGATGTCCGGGTGCGATAGGTCCACACCCTCATCCACCACGGCCACAATCACGTCGCTGGAGCCGGTAGTGTAGTTATCCCATACATCCACCACATTGACACTGCAACCCTGGTTGGAGGATTCGATGGATCCGTGATATTTGATGGTCAGATTCAGGCTGAGGTCATTGTAGAGGTCCCACTGCCACTTGAAATAAGGGTCGTTCGGCAGGCTGCGCATCTTGATTTTGCGGGGATAACTGACCTTTTCCACGCCCTGCACGGCGCCAAGCGCATCCCCGGCCTTGACAATGGATTTGGAACTGTCGTATTTCACGATGTACCACTTGTGCAGACCATCCCTGCGAGTGCGGGGCTCGAACTCACCGGCATCCGGATACAGGCGCTCGTAGGAAACGATCGCCAGATCGTCGATGACCTCGTTGAAGTCCTGGGCCTTGGTGTAGGTTTTCTCGGCGGCAGTAGCGCTTTCCAGCACCTCCACAAAGGCGTCATCCACCTTTATGATGGCAGATTTGATAATATCTTCTGTAGGTTTTTCCTGCGCAGGCAGACCTTCCTGCCCCGCAGTCTCCCTTAGTTCAGCTTTGGTGCATGCTACCATCGCAGCAGCGGCTAACATTGCAATTAATAACCCACTTTTCATTTCTTCACAAGCCAGTGCCCGCCTTTATCCGGGCCGATGCGGAGCAGTGCTCCGCTTTTCTTTAGTTTAGCCAGGTGTTTTTCAACTCCCTTCACGGAAATCTTAAGAGCTTCCGCAAGGTCCGCGGTGGTATATCGCGGGTGTAATGTCAGGATATCCAGTATCCTGGCCCCATTCTTCAACGGCTCCTCTTTGGGTTCGACCGTCGGACGGGTAATTCTTGCACATTTATTCACCGGGGCCAGCACCTCCCACGCGTGTTTCGTGAAGATATCCGCGATATCCTCCCGGACCGCCGATCCCAGAATTTTCTCATACTCCGCCACATTCTTCACAGAAAGCGGCTCCAGCCCGAACTCCACCTGCAACATATTCATCAGCAGGCGCGCCACGATATCGTTCCCCTCCGCCCAGAGTTCCGCATCGCTCACGCGGAAATGGATGGAAATACTCGCCGCATACAAACCCTCGTCCTTCAGAGTACGGGCATGCATCCTCGCCTCGTTCGCCTCCTGGCAAAGCTTCTGCAGAGCGGCTTCGTTACGCACCACGTTGCAATCGAAGCCATAGCTCTTCAAGGCCTTCCCGGCAAGCAGCTTCACGCGGTAAGCGCTCCACATCTGGTGGCTCGCAGCCTCCTTCAAAGCGAACTCATAGGCCGCCTTGACATCGAGGTTGAGGAGTTGCTCCGCGATGGTCTTTCCCTCGCTGCTGACCCCCTCGTCCAACAGGCGCATATTCTGCTCCAGAGTCAGCGAGGAGCCGGCCAGAGCGGTGGAATTGGTAACCAGTATATATAGTTTCGTTTTGTCCATAGTCTCACAAATATAACGATTTTCATCGTTATTGTTGTATCTTTGTCCCTGAATGAAGCGCCTCGTTTTCATAATCGCCTTGCTGTCGATGCCGCTGTTGGCCTCCGCCGAAGAGCCGGATGCCGGCACCTGGACCTATCTGGCGCTGAAACTCAGCTTTACCCCTAAGTACACCGTGACGCTGCGTGGGGAAATCCGCACGAAAGACAACGCACGCGACACGGATCAGCGCTTCGTGCGCATCTTCAATCGCTATAAATTCCTCCCCTGGCTCACGGGAGAGGTCAATTTCGAGGGGAATCAGACGAACCTCGGAGGAGGACAGTGGCGCAACGCTTTCCGCATCCACCTGGGCCTCAACGCCGCCGCATCGCTGGGGGACTTCAAGTTCAGCACTCTGCAGAGGGAATACTTCTTCATCGCCAGCAACGTGGAACCAACGAAACCCTGCTTCCTCCTGAGTCAGTTCCGCATCGGGTACGCCCCCGAAGACTGGGCAGTCTCCCCTTATCTCACCGCCATCTGGCTCACCCGCCCGGAAAAATTTCAGCGCCGACTCATCGCCGGCGCCGATATCAGGCTCTACCCTTCCACCTCCCTCAACATCTACTACATGTTCAAAACGGCCTACCCGTCCGAATCGGACATCAACGTCCTGGGGCTGGGGCTGACCGTCGCACTCTAGCAGTACAATCCTCCGTTGACAGGGATGACCTGGCCGGTGATGTAGGATGAGAGGTCGCTGGCGAGGAATAGTGCCGCGTTGGCGATGTCCTCGGGGGTGCCACCGCGCTTGAGGGGGATGGCCTTGATGTACTCCTCCCGTACTGCCTCAGGCAGGGCGTTGGTCATCTCGGAGATGATGAATCCGGGGGCGATGGCGTTGGCACGGATGCCGCGGGATCCCATCTCCTTAGCCACCGATTTTGCCATGGCGATAAGGCCTGCCTTGGTGGCAGCGTAGTTCACCTGCCCGGGATTGCCCATCTGGCCGGCGATGGAGGCCATATTGATGATGCTTCCGCTCTTGGCACGTGCCATTGCAGGCACTACGGCGTGCATGAAGTTGAAGGCGGATTTCATATTCACCGCGATCACGGCGTCCCACTGCTCCTCGGTCATTCTCATGACGAGGCCGTCTTTGGTGATGCCGGCGTTGTTCACGAGGATGTCGATTTTGCCAAAGTCGGCGAGGATCTGCTCCACGATTTCCTGTGTCTGAGCGAAGTCGGCGGCGTTGCTTTCGTAGGCCTTCACTTTGTGGCCGAAGGCTGCGATTTCGGCAACGGTGTCCTGATTCACCACGAGGTCGGTGAATGCAATGTCGGCGCCTTCTGCCGCATATTTGAGGGCGATGGCTTTACCAATTCCTCTGGATGCGCCCGTGATGAGGGCGACTTTTCCTTCTAAGAGTCCCATATTCTATAATTTATCATTTTCCATTGCTGCTTCCACGTCATCCGGAGATGCGGGGAGGCGGGTTCCGCCAAGGCGGCGGGCGCCGTCGGCCGTTACCAGCACATCATCTTCGATGCGGATTCCGCCGAAGTCGAAATATCCCTTTTCCAGGGCGGCGTAGTTCACGAACGGACGGCCTTCCTTCTTCCAAAGTTCGATCAGGTCGGGGATGAAGTAGATGCCTGGTTCGTCGGTGATGACGTTTCCGGGCACCAGTTTGCGGGCCATGCGCAGGGAACGGAGGCCGAGCTGCGTGGAGCGGGTCTGGTCGGGGTCGTATCCTACCAGATCCTCGCCTAGATCCTCCATATCGTGCACGTCCAGGCCCATATTGTGGCCGAGGCCGTGAGGCATGAAGAGGCCTGCGGTGCCGGCAGCCACCATCTCGTCGAGGTCGCCCTTCACCAGGCCCAGCTGGCTGAGGCAGTCGAGCATCATGCGTGCGACGGCGAGGTGCACGTCGCGATAGGCTGTGCCGGGTTTGGTCAGGGAGAATGCCAACTCGTGGCAGTCATATACGATGCTGTAGATATCCCTCTGCTTCGGGGTGTATTTGCCTCCAGTGGGATAGGTGCGTGTGAAGTCGGATGCGTAGTGGGAGTTGCTCTCCGCGCCGGCATCGATCACCATCAGTTTGCCGGGTTCGATGGGGAAGGCGTGCCCGTGGTTGTGGAAGACTTCTCCGTGCTGGGTGAGGATTGTGGCGAAGCTTACTCCCCACCCTTCGGCTAGCGTAACTCCTTCCATCTCCCCGACAATTTCCTGTTCCACCCTACCCAGGCGGATGCCTTTGCGGGCTACCGTATGCATCTTCTGGCCCAGGATTCCGGCGGCGTCCAGTTCTGCGATTTCTTCGGGGGTCTTCACCAGGCGCATCTTGATGATTGCGCGTATCAGGGCTTCGGAGGGTTTGTCTATGCCCAGGCCCTGCAGGCGCAAGGTATTGAACCAGCGGGACGGGGGGATGCTATGAATCTTGCGGCCCTGGACTATAGCTTGGCTGACCGCCCAGTCGAGTTTGGCGTAGGGTTCGCTGTTGGCGATGCCCACTTTAGCGGCCTGCTCGGCAACGGACGGCTGGGGCCCGGTCCAGATGATATCGTCGATACTGAAATCGTCGGCATAAAGGGTTTCTTTGCCGGAGTCCAGGTCGATGACCGCGGCCATCTTGGGCTCGTCCAGCCCGAAATAATAAAGCCAGGTGCTATCCTGACGGAACTTATAGCAATTATCCTTGTATTGGGCCGGCGCTTCCGCATTTCCGATAAACACTGCGATGCCGCCTTCGCCCTTCAGAAGCCGCTTGAGTTCTTCGCGGCGCGAGGTATAGGTTTCTTTACTGAACATAGTAATGCAAAGTTAGTAATTATTCCGCATTTCTTTGCAAGGTGGTCTTTAGTGTTCTACGCAAGCCAATGTGGCGACCGAAATCCTGATTCGGCTGGCATTAATGGAATTCCGGGCGGAGATTGCAGTCCGCAGGGCCTCCCTGATTGCCCGTTCGCAGGCGGCTGCCGTCGCCCCGGTAGTGAAAACGTCATCTATTAGCAGGTAATGGCGGGGAGAGGCCGGTTTCTGCTTGATGAGCCTGCGCCAGTCACGTGCGTTCACCCGGAATGCGCCGGCCACATTCTGCGCCCGGCCTTCTGCGTTCAGGTGGGTCTGGGTCCGGGTATGCCGGGCGCGCTGCAAAAGACGCGGTTCGCACCTCGCCCCCAACTCCCGGGCCACCTCCCAAGCTATCACCTCCGCTTGATTATAACCTCTCCTCCAACGGCGAGTCCAGTGCAGGGGGATGGGCACTACCAGGTCTACATCCCGGAAAAGGTCCGACTCTTTGAGGGTCTGGCCCAGCAGTTTGCCGAAACACCTGCCCACTGCGAAATTCCGCTTGTATTTAAGGGCCTTGCTGATCTCCCGGTATCCTCCTTTATAGAAGTACAGGGCCGCCGCATAGCCATAGGGCTGATACTGCACATTCTCACCCATATTCCTCTGTATCAACGCATTGAATCCCTCGGCCATAGGATTCTCCCTCAACTTCCAATACCTGGTACGCGGCAGATCCTTCCAACATGCCGCACAAAGATGCTCCTCCTCGGCCTCGAGAACTTTCCCGCACACCAGGCATACCCGCGGCATAATCAAATCGGCAATATCTCTCCATATTTTCATGGCCGATAAAGGTGGCATAAACAAACGTTAATTCAAAATAATATCGGCAAACATATATAATTATTTATGTTTCAGACACCCAGAAGCGCTTGTTTCGTGTCTGCAGAGGCCTGGAGACCGGAGAGGTCGCATTAAGAAAAATACTATATTTGCAGAACTATGACGTCTTTGGAAATTTTTGCAATTATCTGCGGGGTGCTGGGGATTATCGGTAGTATAGTTCCTGGGCTGCCGGGGCCGCCGCTGAGCTGGGTGGGGCTGCTGCTGGTTTTCTTTGCTGGGCAGAAGGGCGAGTGTGAGCCCGTGTCCACACAGTTCCTGTTGATCTGGCTGGGTATCACCACCATCGTCACCATCCTGGATTACATCATCCCGGGCTGGTTCGCCAAAACCACCGGAGGACACAAAGAAGCCTCATGGGGCGCCATCATCGGCCTCTTCGCAGGCATCTTCCTCACGCCGATAGGCATGCTGGCGGGAGCCCTCCTGGGTGCATTCATAGGGGAATTCTTCTTCGCCAAGCAGGACGCCGCGAACTCCGTCAAAGCCGCCCTCGGCGCATTCCTGGGCTTCATCTTCAGCACCGGTCTCAAACTTGTTGCGGCCGGCGTGATGATGTACTACATTTTCAGCTTTATATTCTAGGCAGAGTGCAGCCAGCAGCGCACCGCGCTGAACTTTCTGGCAGCCAGGTTCTTCGGAGAAATAAGGAAATTCAGCATTCCGCTATCGAAAAAGCGGAGATCCCAGTCGTCGTTTTCATCCACCTGCAGAAGCGAAAGCCTCCCCGGGTTCTCTTCCGCAGTCTCATCGTAGAACGGACGCCCGAGCAGGCGGAATCCGTCGCCGGCCGCATCGCTTTCCTCCCGGCTGAAAATTATTTCTTCGGCGGGTAAGGCGGCGGGAGAACCATCATCATACAATAGGGAGTGAGTGTGCAGATCCTCGCAGGAAGGGGCATACAGCACCCGGAAGAAGCCCGGATCCCAGGCGCCCATCCCCGGAGAAAGCGCTGCGTCCAGATCCCCCAGGAAATAATCCAGCGCGGCGAAGAAATAGAGCATTCCCTCGTGCGGAAGGCGGCCCTCCGGGTCGAACTCCGCGATATCCTCGCAGCGGATCTGGCAGAGGAAGGTCAGCGGATCGTCGTATTCGTCCAGCTGCAACTTGCCATCTTCGTCCTCATATTCCTCCTGCACCGGCGTTTCGGGCCAGTCGAGATCCTCCGGCATATCCGGGAAACCCCACCATTTACTCTTTCCGAAAAGAGCCTTTTCCGCAGCGGCGAAATCGCCGGCTTTCCTGAATTCCAGTTTTATCATCACTCCAAGATTTTACTTAGTTCACGTTCGGTGGCGGATGGGGCGGCCGCTCTCAGCTTCGCAAGCAGGAAGGCTCTGGACTCCTCGGGGCCGCATCCGACTTCCAGAGGATTCTCCGCGCTGAACGGGCTAAACCCTCCAAATACCGGGGTGCCATCCTCCGCCCCGAAAAGGGCCTCCGGCGCACAGAAAGTGCAGGTCTGCCATCCAGAATACTTCAAAGTCGGGCCCCGGTACACCCTCTGAATATCCCCAACCAGCAGGCGCGTCTGCCACGACAAGCGGGTCACCACGGCATCCGCCACATTCTTTTTTACCCCCAGCAGCGCGCGGATTTCTTTGCTGGCGATGGTCCCCTGCTGATTCATCAGCGCGAGCACTTTGCGTCCTGCTTCATCCGGTTCGCTCGCGGGAAGACTCCGCCGCCAGTTCATGAGGTGCGCATAGCACTCCACCGTCGCGAACGCCGCTTTTCCTCCGCGGATGAACTTGCCATAGGCGATGTCGCCGCTCTGCACCACATCCACCTTCCAGTCCCACGGGCCCAGGTCGTCGGAAGTATCGAACCAGTGCTCCGGAGGGGTCATCTCCTGAATGGAGAAGCCTCTCACAGGCCCTTGGAAGAAGGGCAGCAGGCCAATTTCCCGGATGGCCGCCAGCATCGATTCAGGGCTTACTAGTTTCATAAGGTCCTAGTCGAACATTACGCGGGGGTTGAGTTCGTGAGGAGTCTGCCATTTGATCCCCCGCTTGGCAAGAGCCCTCTTAAGCTCCGGCCAGTGGGCGAAGCAGAAGCCCATCCCGCGGGGGGTCCGACCCAACTTCTTGTCTGCTTCCAGCTCGGCTTCGTAGATATTTTCCTCCCACTCGGGGGTGCGCTCTACGGGGTCGAATTCCAGGTGGCGGAAATGTTTCTTGGCGAACTCACTATTGGAGATGGAAAGGTCGATATAGTCCTCCAGGCGGGCGATGTCGGCAAGGATATCCTCTTCTGTCAGCCAGTCGGATTTCTCTTCCGATGCACGGAGGTACTCCAGCTCCTGACGGAGGATTTCCAGCGCCAGGCGGGGAGTATCGTACTCGGAAAGTTTCTCCATAACAGCATTGAGGGCGTAGGCCTTGCCCAAGTCTGTTTCCTGCTCCTCCTCGGGGATGGTGCGGATCAGCTTCAGGGCCTCTTTCGCCAGCGGGATATTAGCCCAGATGCGCATATCTTCCCCATTGACCTTCATCTGGTCCACGAGAGCGATTATGCGTTCGCCGTATGTTTGTTTTTTGCTCATAATCAGTGGCTTTCCGCAAGATAGCAATTGTTTTTAGAATAACGATATCCCCTTCAGCACAGGGCGGGCGTGGGAGCCGGTGACCACCACCCGCAGCTTCCGGGCCTTGAGAGGCTCGATGGGGATGATGCGCTTGTAGCCGATGGTAGTGCCCTCTGCGATGGTCCACCAGCCATGGTTCTCCAGGGCAACGTCAAAGTTTTGAATCTGAACTTCGAAGCTGCTGACCCTCTGCCCGAGAGTGATATCCTCCTGGAGCTGAACCATATTGATAGTGCGGTATTCAGGAAGGGTGATCTCCCAGACTTTCCCGCCGCGGAGTTTGCGAACTTTCGCCCCTTCGGCAAGATCCGTCCCGAAAGCAGCCTCCCTGGCCTCGCGGAATTCCATCAGCCGTAGGGAATCGATTTCGTGGATGCGCCCGCGGGTGTCCGGCGGCACGTTCAGCAGCAGGAGGGAATTGCGCCCGACGCTCGATATCCAGATATTCATCAGATCCTCCACCGACTTCACCCGGTCATTCTCGGACTCGCGCCAGAACCAGCCGGGGCGGATGGAGACGTCGGTTTCGGCGGGCACCCATTGCGCGCCCCAGACGTTCCCCTGTTGCAAGGTGTCCCGAGGTGGCGCGCCGGCACCAGGGGTGAAGCCTTCGGTGTTCAGAGTGCTCCAGTTGGTCTCGCAGGCAATCCCGCGCTCGTTCCCTACCCATCTGCAGCCAGGGCCTACATCGCTGAACATGATAGCGTTGGGGCTGAGTTCCCGGACGGTGGCGTGGAACAACGGCCAGTCGTACACCTGCTTCTTGCCATGGGGGCCCTCACCGCAGGCACCGTCGAACCATTGCTCAAAGATCTCTCCGTAGCGGCCGCCATGCACGTCCGCCAGAGTGCGGGCGAACTTGCCATTGTATTCCGGCGTGCCGTAAGTGGGGTCGTTCCTGTCCCAGGGGGAGATGTAGACTCCGAACTTCAACCCGTACTCCCGGCATGCAGCGGAAAGTTCCGCCAACACATCCCCATTGCCATCGCGCCAGCTGCTCTGGGCAACTGTGTGCGTGCTCTCCGGATTGGGCCAGAGGCAGAATCCGTCGTGATGCTTGGCAGTGATGATGATGCCTTTCATTCCGGCTGCCTTGGCAGTCGCAGCCCATTGGCGGCAGTCAAGAGCCGTGGGGGCGAAAAGATCTTCCGCCTCGGTGCCGTGGCCCCATTCCAGACCGCTGAACGTGTTGGGGCCGAAGTGCACGAACATATTGTATTCCATTTGCTGCCATTCTACCTGCGCGGGGCTCGGAAGCGCTCCCGAGTATTTGGTTTGACAGCCTGTGCATAAGGCGATGATTGCCAGAAGAGAGAGAAGTCTTTTTGCCATATCCAAAGATAGCATTAGTATTCGGAATATTTTCTATTTTTGTGGAAGTATGAGAAGAATTTGGACTATCTGCGCATTGGTGGCCATTTTATGGTCCTGCGCCAAGGAACCTGAGAACAATACTGAAGAACCCGGAGTGGATCCTCCGGTAGGGAACGTGGTAGGCCCTGTCACCCTGTCTGCATCGCTGACCGAGCTTATTGAAGAAGCCGTGCCCGCCTTTGCCGAAGGGGATCAGATCGGCGTTTTCGGCGCAGAGAAAGTCCTTCGCAAACTTACCTTGTCTTCGAAGAAAAACCCGGAAGAGGCGGAGTTTTCGGGAGAGGGAGACTCGATGGGGCCCTATATGGCCGTATATCCTTATAGCGACAGCCTGAAAGCAGATGTGGCAAATCTGACGCTGGAAATTCCCTCCGTGCAGAAATTGACGAACGGAATCATCGCCCCGGGAGCCTGGACCGGAGTGGCCAGGTCCGATGATAAGAATCTCGTTTTCAAGAGCGTCTGCGGCTTTATCTCCTTTAATATCAAGGACTCCGACATCACCAGCATCCTCGTGCAGAGCCTGAACGGAACGGCTCTGGCGGGTAAGGTCAAGGTAAATGCTATTTTTGCAGAAGTGTCCAAGATAGAAGATCCGGTAAGTCAGGTTACGCTGCTTCCCGCGGGAGAAACCTTCGCCCCTGGCAAATACTATATCGGCGTTATTCCAAACATTATCGGGGATATCCGTGTATCCATCACCCGCAAGACGGATTTCAAGAAGGCGTTCAAGACAGATGAAAGTGTTTCGGTGGGGCGCAAGATGATTTACCCGTGGGGGGATGTAGATGCTTCCAAGATGGAGAGGGGGTATTTCATCAATGATTACGCAGATCTCAAAGCATGGCTGGCAGACAAGGATCATTGGGATAAGGACGGCGATGTCGTCACTCTCACGGATGATATCAACATGCATGATGAGCCCTGGACTCCGCTGAGCGACACTTATCCGGGGACCTTCGATGGCGCAGGCCACTGCATCAGCCATGTCAATATCCAGTCCGATGCCCTTGCCAACGTGGGCTTCTTCGCCAAGAATTATGCGAAGGAGATCAAGAACGTCATTTTCGGTTCCGAAGACGGCGAGACCTATGATGGGACATCCGTGATCAGGAATGGTTATAATACTACCAACACAAGTGCCTACTGGAGTTATACCGGAATAGTTACCCTGCCGGCGGCAAATGTTACCGATGTCATCAATTTCATTCCTATAACCGTAACGGCCAACTCCAACCGCAGCAGCCGCGTCGGTGGCATAGCGGGATGGATTACCGGGAAGGTTAATATCTCAAACTGCTGCAACTATGGCTCAATCACCATAGAAGACCATGCGATTACCGATGGTTCTTCGTACAAGTATGTCTGTGCCGGAGGTATCCTCGGAGGATGTAATACCGCTGAAGCGGTAGTAACTGTCGAGGATTGTAAGAATTACGGCAAGGTTTACAGCAAGAATCATAGCGAATACGGGCTGGGAGGA
Organism: Bacteroidales bacterium; assembly: GCA_017962925.1. Classification (GTDB taxonomy): domain Bacteria; phylum Bacteroidota; class Bacteroidia; order Bacteroidales; family UBA932; genus Cryptobacteroides. The sequence goes on along the minus strand of JAGCUK010000023.1, from coordinate 21,357 downwards.
ATAGTCGGACTTATCTATAGCACGACCAGCAGTCTTAAGATATATAACTGCTATAATGGTGCGGAAATACGCCAGGAGTATACTGCTACACAAAATGACATTTTCGCTATCGGCGGTATTATCGGGAAAGTCGCCTGTAAGGCTGATGCCGTGATTCCGGAAATATCCAAATGTATAAACGAGGGAGACGTTTATAGCGAAGCTGTTCATCAACACTATGTTGGCGGCATTGCCGGGAATGCCGAAGGTGTCATCATCAATCAATGCCATAATAAAGGGAAGGTCGAGATCAACCATGAGAAGCAAGCTTCCACACGTTTTCAGAATGCCGGGGGTATTCTGGGTGCTGCGATGACCGGTGGCGGCAACAATGAGGTTACTTTTAGCAATAATGAAGGCACTGTAGTTATGACTGTTGCCTCTTCCGGGCACAACAAAACCCCTTCCGCCTCCACCACCTTCTATGGAGTGAATGCCGGTGGAATCGTAGGCATGGCCGGGGCGATGTCCAAACTACTAGGGAATCTGAACTTCGGAGGAGTAGAGGCTAGTAACGGATTCACTAACAGTACTTACCCGGCAACCCTTCACGCAGGTGGCATCCTGGGTTATGACTATGGCACCATAGATAGTTTTGGTGATAATACATTCATTGGGACAATTATAGCCCGTGTCTCCTCCACCTCTAACGTGCCAGCTGAATTGTACGCAGGTGGTATTGTCGGCCGGCTCAAAAACTCTATAATGACCAGCGGCACAGGAACGGGGAGGATTTCCGCCGTGTCGAGTAGTGAGGGCAAGTTGTATGTCGGCTCTATCGCAGGCTACAACGACGGCACCATACTTTCCTGCGAATACGGAGGGTTTATCAACGCTAATCTAGCTGACGAAAGCAATATAGTGGGCGGAGGCAATCCTCCCCAAAATCAGGGAGACACCCCGGGCGGCCAGGGCGGCACCTTCGCAGTCAGCGAAAGCACCATTACTTTCCCTGGCACAGGCTTCTCGCAAACCATCCTGAATGTATCTGCCGGAGAAAAGGTTGTCACCATCTCCGCCGAAGGCTTGGATTGGCTGAAAACAGAGAGCATCCCCTCCAGCGTGGCGGCAGGCAGGGCGGCAGCCATCCCCATCATCCCCCGCACGGGCAATATCGACGAGCAGCGCAGCGGCACTCTGACCGTCAAGGAGGCAGACGGCGAAACCAGGACCGTGGCCATCAGCCAGGGCACCATCCCTGCCAATGTGGAAGGCTTCCCGGCACGTTGGGAGATAGCTAAGGGCGCGACCTATACCGAGGGAAATGCGGCCGGCCAGCGCTGGCTCAGGGAGGGCATAGCCGAGACCACCAAGGTGGATGACATCGCCTCCACATCCCCCGGCGTCGGCTACATCTCCGCAGGCAGCACCACCGGCAACAAGCTGGTTTATTCCGTGGCACCTTCGGGCACCCAGAACATCAGCATAGGCAACATGGACGAGGGCGACTACATCCAGTTCAGCGTGCCTACAGTCAGCATGCCCGCAGGCACCGACATCGACTTCATGGTAACCATCAACACCAATAATAACAAGACCCCTAAATACTGGCTCTTCGAGTATTGGGACGATGGAAAATGGGTATCGCAGCCGCGCTATACGGCCAGCGAGGACTCGAACGTGAAGTATTCCTTAGACGTGTACGACTACGACAGCAAGAACCACCGGACCTATATCACCACCTTCCGCCTCAGCAAGGCGGTCAGCAACGATTTCGTGAAGATGCGCCTGAGGGCGGTGGGCAAGATAAACTGCAGCGGAGGGACCCTGGTGCCGACTTCGAACGCTTTCATGAACTTCCCTTGCACCACCTACCGCTCCTGCGAAATAGTGGCCTACCCTGGCATCCCCGCCAAGGAAAGCACCCCTGTCAAGCTACTCCAGCTGGGCAACAGCTTCACCTACTACCACGGCTCCGCCTTCAAACTGAAGCAAATCTGCCGCGCCGAGGGGCATGCCACCGACGTTCGCATCAACATCAAGGGTTCTCAGGAGTTCGCGGAGCATCTGGACATGCTGCCGTTCTCCCAGAGGGTTGTGGCCGAGGGAGGATACGACAAGGCCATCATCCAGGACGGTTCCTACTACCACGCGGAATATACAGTAGGTAAGGATGCGCTGAAGGATGTGGACCCGGAGTATACCCCCGAACAGATCCTGGGATACACCAAGCGCCTCTCCGCAGCCATCAAGGAGAAGTCCCCGAATTCCAAGGTGATACTCGAAAGCGTTTGGTCCTACTCCTACAAGAGCACGGGCAATTACCTCGGATTCGGCAGTTTCGATGCCTTCGATGCGGCGCAGTGGCAGGGTTCCAACGCAATTGCGACGGCAGACCCGAACGTGGATATCGTTTCCCCCATCGGCAAGGCTTTCGCGCTTGCACGCAGCCAGTACGGCTTCAACAGCGCCTATAACTGGCTGCTCTACACAGATAACTACCATCCCAACCGCTACGGCTCCTACCTCAAGGCCTGCGTGAACTACCTGATACTCTTCGGAGAGCGCTTCGGCAGCCATCCTGCCGATTGCGACGTGCCTGCTGCGGAGGCAGCCAAACTCAGAGAAGTTGCAACTAAAATAGTATTCGGAGAATAATGAAAAGAGTCTTTATCCTTTTAGCTGTTTTCTGCAGCCTGCAGGCAAACGCCCAGGTCTGGCACGATGCGGCGGATATGCATGTTTTCGGCAAGGCTGTGGAAGACACCTACGGCCATTATGTCCGCTTCCCGGAAGATATCAACGCAAAGGCTCGCAAAGATTTGAAATATCTGGGCCAGGATGCCGCTGGACTCTACGTGCAGTTCAGCACCGATTCCCCAAAGGTGCACGTGCGCTGGAGTTCGGTCAAGAAACTGACCATGTCCCACATGGCATCGGTAGGATCCCGCGGAGTGGATCTTTACGTTAAACAGGATAAGGGCTGGCGTTTCGTAGGGAGCGCCCTTCCTGCTTTGGACTACAACGAAACCACCCGCCGCATTTTGAAGGATGTGGATCCCGGAGTCAAGGAGTACCGCTTGTATCTATCTCTCTACGACGGCATCTCCAAACTGGAGATAGGCACCGAGGAGGGGGCATCCTTCGAGCCCTCGACGGTGGAGAAGCGCGACGCGCCGGTGGTGATGTACGGCACCAGCATTCTCCAGGGAGGATGCGTCTGCCGCCCCGGTATGGCCGCCACCAACATACTCGGCCGCTGGCTGGACCGCGAGGTGGTAAACTTCGGCTTCAGCGGCAACGCCAAACTCGATCCGGAGATGGCGGAACTGATGGCCCGCGTGGAAAACCCGGCCGTCTTCGTGATGGACAATGTGCCCAACGACTCCCCGGAACTGATACGCGAAAAGGGGATGGATTTCGTGAAGATCCTGCGCGCCGCGCACCCGGATGTGCCCATCGTGTTCGTAGGGATGGCACACTACTCGCATGATTCGGTGAGCGGGAAGTCGTACCAGGATGTGGAGGACAGGAACGCAGCCCAGAAAGAACTCTACAAGCAACTTGCGGCTGCTGGCGACAAAAAGGTTTACTTTGTTTCCGGTGAGAAACTCATAGGCACCGACGGCGAGGCCACGGTGGATTATACTCACCAGACCGACCTGGGCGCTCTGCGCTATTCAAAAGTGCTTTATCCCCTACTGAAACGACTCTGCAAGTAGGGGACTTTTGCTCTCATAGAGATTCAGGACGAGTTCCCCGAAGAGGGTGTTCGCCCAGGCGAACCAACTGCGGGTGAAGCGGCCGGCATCATCCTTCCAGAAGGCCTCGTGCATGAAACCGGTGCCGGCATCGGTGGCCAGCAGCATGCGCAAGCAGGAGGCGATTTCCGCATCGTCGGAAGATGTCAGCGCGCGCATGATTATGCTCATCGGCCAGATCCATCCCAAACCCACATGGGGGCCTCCTACGCCCTCTCCCGCCTTGCCGGAGAAGAAGCAGGGGTTGCTCTCGCTGAGCACGAAACGGCGGGTATTCTGCCACACGGGGTCATCCACCGGAACGCACTCCAGGTAGGGCAGCGACAGCAGGTTGGGCACGTTGGCATCATCCATCAGCATCGCTCCGCCGAAACCATCCACCTCATAGGCGTAGATGCGGCCGAAGTCCGGGTGCTCCACCACCGCATATTTGCGCAGCGCCGCATCCACCTCATCCGCCAGCTCCCTGCATTCACGGGCCATCTTGCGCTCGCGGCACACCGTTTCCATTATCTCTGCCGCCTTGCGTAAGGTGCTGACTGCAAAGAAGTTGGATGGCACGAGAAACTCCAGCACCGTGGCATCGTCCGAAGGGCGGAAAGAGGATGCTATCAGCCCGCAAGGCTTCACCGGAGCGCCGCGTCCGTCCCAGCCCTTGGTGTCGAAGGCGCGGTCGGTATTGCGCGAGAAACGGTAGGGCCCGGGGCCATCGTAACGCTGCTGCTCGCGGAAGGTCCGCAGCACTGCCTTCACCGCCTCCTTCCAGCTCTTTCCGAACACGGTCTCATCCCCCGTAGCCTTCCAGTAGCCATACGCCAGCCGGAGCACGTAGCAGGGAGAATCCACCTCCCACTTGCGCTCATGCAGCCAATCGTTCATCTGCGTGTGGTCGCTGGCCCAGGCACTGCCGGTGGGGCCTTTGTTGAAGGCGTTCGCGTAGGGGTCGATAGCGATGCATTTGAACTGCCGCAGCAGCACGCCCGCAATCATCTTCCGGAGGGCCTCATCTTGCGCCGCTAGCCGCAGATAGGGCCAGACCTGGGCACCGGAATCCCTCAGCCACATGGCGTGGATGTCCCCGGTGATGACAAAGGTGTCCGGGGTACCGTCGGAGGCCTCGGAATACTCTACCGTCGTATCTATGGTGTTGGGGAAGCAGTTCGCGAACATCCAGGCGAGTTTCGGATCGGCGATTGCGGCGCAGACTTCCGCGACCGTCTTATCCACGGCCTCGGAGCTAAAACAGCGCTCTTCCGGAGCGGGACGCGCCGAAACATACTCCTGCGCCCTTCCGCATTGGCAGGCGAGGATTGCGGCTGATGCCAGTACAAGCAGTTTCTTCATAACCACAAATTTAGGATTTTTCTCATTATATTTGTAAGCAATGAAAGACCGCAAGACGCAAATCATCGACATTATCCACCGCGAAGTGAAGCCTGCGCTGGGCTGCACCGAACCTATTGCCGTGGCTCTGGCCGTGGCCAAAGCGGTGGAAATCATCACCGACAACTGCCCCTGCATCTGCCCGGAGGGCTGGAGGCTGAAAGCAGATTTCAGCATCGATGTGGCAGTGAGCGGGAACATCCTCAAGAACGGGATGGGCGTAGGAATTCCCGGCACCGGGATGGTCGGTTTGCCGGTGGCTGCGGCCCTCGGGGCCGTCTGCGGAGACTCTGCCCGCGGGCTGGAGGTGCTGGCCGCGCTGAATCAGGCCGGTGTCGCCCGCGCCAAGGAACTGGTGGCCGGCGGGCGGGTGCGCATCAGCGTAGCGGACACCGAGCGCCTGCTGTATGTGAAGGCAACGGTGTCGATGGATGGAAAGGCGGAAGCCAGCGCGGAGGTGGATCCTCACGCATATGCGGTGATTGAGGATGACCACGACCGCATCGTGGAGACCAGCTTTGCGGATAAGATCTTGGTGAGTTCCGAGTCGGGAGCGGCCGTTGCGGATCGCGAGAACGATGATTACGGCCTGAGCGTGCGGGAGATTTACGATTTCGCAAGCAGCGTGCCTTTCGAAGATATCGCGTTCATCCTGGATGACCGCAAACTCAACCTGGCCCTTGCCGAAGAGGGACTGAAGGGCGATTACGGCCTCAAAGTGGGCAAGGCCATACGCGAGAACCAGGCCGAGGTGTTCGGGGATGACTTTATGAGTATGGCGATGGGGATGACCGCGGCGGCCTCGGATGCCCGTATGGCGGGATCCACCCTTCCGGCGATGTCCAATAGCGGCAGCGGCAACCAGGGAATCACCGTCAGCATGCCGGTAATCGCCTATGCCATCAAATACGGCGTGGATGACGAGCGGCTGGCTCGGGCGCTGATCCTCAGCAACCTGATTGCCATCCACATAAAGAGTTTTCTGGGTAAGCTATCCGCCCTTTGCGGCTGCGTGGTGGCCTCCACCGGCTCCGCTTGCGGCATCGTATGGCTCCAGGGGGGCAGCTACGAGCAGGTCTGCTCCGCCATCAAGAACATGGCGGGCAACATCACCGGAATGCTCTGCGACGGCGCCAAGGTGGGCTGCGCGATGAAAGTGGCCTCCGGCGTCTCCTGCGCGGTGCAATCGGCCGTGCTGGCCATGCGCGGCACCTGCATCCCCTCCACCGACGGCATCATCGACGACGACGTGGAAAAGACGATACGCAACCTCGGGGCCATAGGTTCCTCCGGCATGAAAACCGCGGACTCCATGATCCTGGATATAATGCTCTGTAAATAGGGCTATTTACGGCGACCTTTCTTTTCGAGGTATTTGATGAGCATCTCGGGCCTGTCGGTCTGGATGATGGAGGTGCCGAGGTCGAGGATTACGTCGTAGATCTCTGCGGGATCTTTTGCCTCGAAGGCGGCGTTGTCGTCATAGCCTCCGTTGAGCGAAGCCCAGAGGGTATTGACCCAGAGTTTGGAACCGGTTTCAATGACCTTCTTGCAGCAATCGCGGGCGGTGTCGTTCAGCTCGGCGAAGCAGACTTCGTATGCGAGCGGCACTTCTCCGGCTTCCATGTACTGATTGAAGAGGTCGGCTCCTTTAGGATAGAGGATATCTATGATGGGCATGTACATCATATTGTGCTCGTACTCGGCCGTTTTCGCACTCACTTCCGCCAGGGTTTTCTTACCCTTGATGAGGATCTGGTCGGTCACTCCGAGTTCCTCGGTGATGGCGATAACCTGATCGTAGTACTGATATCCCTGGTCGATGTTCACGCAGATGCGGTCTTTACAGACCTCGAGGGCCTCCCTGAGGGTGGGCATCTTATGAGGAGACTTCACCCCGTGAGCATAACGAAGGTTGAACTTCTTCAGGGAATCGAGAGTCATGGTGGAGATGGGGCCCTTTCCGGTAGTGGTGCGGTTGGCGGTGCCGTCATGGCTGAGCACCAGCACGCTGTCGCTGGTCATCTTGAGGTCGATTTCCACGATGTCCACACCCATACGGATGGCGGATTCGATAGCGGGGATGGAGTTCTCGGGATAGTTGCGCCAGTCTCCGCGGTGGGCGACCACGACCACGTACTTTGAGTTGGGGTTGTGCAGTTCTGCAACGACCTTTTCGGCCTTGTTGGCATATTTCGGGCCGCAGGCTGCCGATGCCAGAACGGCAAGGGCCAGGAGTAGTGTCTTGTACAGTTTCATTATTGTGTGGTTTTTAGAATTCGACTTCTGCCATCACGGGGAGATGGTCTGAGGGGTAACAGTTGTCGTATTTGTCGGTCAGGGCGACGAACTTGTTGAGTTTGATATCCCCCTTGTAGAAAATATAATCGGCAGGGTAGGAGCTGGCCTTATCCAGATCCCGGGACGTATCGAAGTTCTGGAAAGTGGCCTTGGGGCCCTCTCTGGTGCCATCTGCCGTGGCCACTCCATACGCATCGCTATAGGCTGCGCGGAAAGTCTCGAGCGCCTCTTCGTTTGCTGCGGCGGGATTCATGTCGCCCACCACGAAAAGCGGCAGGTTATAAGAATTCTCGGCATTCATCCTTTCGATAATCAGCGCCGCGGATTTGGCACGTACGCCTGCATAGCTGACGCCGTTGTTGTTGACTTCGAGGTGGGTAGCGAGGAAATAGAATTCCTTGCCGCTCTCCTTGTGCCTCAACAGCACCCATGCGGCGACTCTGTGGCGGGACATTCCGTCCCAATTGAGGGAGCCCGAAGGTTTGTCAGGAGTGTCGGAAAGCCAAAACCTGGACCATTCCTCGATCTCGAACTTTTCTTTGTCATAACCCACTCCGACTGCTTCTCCCGCCGTGCCAGTGTCCCTTCCCACAAAATAGAATCCATATTCCGGAAGGAGGGCTTTCAGGTCCGCCTGCTGATTGGAAAGGACTTCCTGCATTCCGAATACATCGAACTTATGTTCTTTTATCAGCGCTGCGCAATTTGCCTTGCGGGCCTGCCAATCCTTGGTTCCAGTGTCCGAACTGGTATCCAGGCGGATATTGAAGGATCCAACGTTTATCTTGGCGATGACGGGCTCCGGCTCGGGCGTGGGCTCCGGGGTGGGTTCGTCCTTTTTGCCGCAAGCCACGGCCAGGGCAAGCATCAGGTAGATGAAGTTCTTTTTCATGTTTATCTGTCGAAGTTTCTGGAGGCGAAAGGAAGCGATAGACGCAGGGCGAGGTGCCAGTATTCCCAATTGTGCACGCCGTTGCGGACGCGGAGTTCGCTGTGCACGCCTGCCTTGCGCATTTTCATATGGAATTCGTAATTCAGATGGAGGAGGAAGTCGTCGTCGCCGCAATCGATGAACCAGGCCACGGTGCGCAGCTTCCCGAGGGTCGCCTCGTCGGCATTGTCCAGGAAATCCAGCGCGGAATGTTCCTTGACCGCTTCACGCACATAGTAGAGCTTATCTATCTCACCCACCTTATGCTTGAGTTCGTCGTTCTTGTTGTCGAGCCAGGCGCTCATTGCATAGCAGCTGGAGAACATGTCCGGGTGCCTCTGTGCGTAGACCGCACTTCCGCCACCGCCCATGGAAAGGCCCATGACTGCACGGCGGCCCTTGCTTCCGCCACAGCGGTATTTCTTTTCGACGCAGGGCAGCAGCTCTCCGAAGAAGAAATCTTCATAATTCCAGCCGGACATGTTGAAATAACCGTTCCAGGTGTTGTGCACATCGGGGCCGCCCGCATTTGGCATGATCACCACCATGGGCACGATCTCTCCGGAGCGAGTAAGCTCGTCGGTCACTGTCTGCATGCGGCCGCGTTTTTCCCAGGCGGTATAGTTGTCGCTGAGCCCATGCAGGAGATAAACCACGGGATAACTGGCCTTGGACTTTTCGAAACCGTCCGGCAGATATACATTGAACACCACCGTCTCTTTCAGCACTTTGCTGTAGAGGGAATCGGTGACTATCTTCCCTGCGCGAAGGGGCAGGAACGCAAGCGCCATCAAGGCTGCGAGAGCAAACTTTTTCATTTCTTTCCGGCTATGTATTTCAGCAGCAGCAGATGCGCGGGTGCTGCCATCCCGCCATGGTCGAAGCCGTCTTCTTCGCAAAAGACGATATCCTTATGGCCGACGAGTTTCATCATCTCCACGAAATATGCATTCTCTTCGTATCGGCGGTAGAGTTCTATGTCGCGGCCGCCGGTGATCACAAGGAAAGGCGGCGCGTCGGGACGTACATGATAAAGGGGCGCGAGTTCGTCGATCACGGGCCGGGTGGCCGGTATGCCGCGGGCGGCACGCTCGGTAAAGTGAGTGATCATCTGCCCGCTGTAAGGCACGATGGCAGCCATCCTGTCGGCATCTACCCCGTATTTGGCGAGCCAGTGCTTGTCGAGACCCAGCATGGCGACCAGATATCCGCCCGCAGAGTGGCCTGCAAGGTATATTTTATCCGGGGATCCGCCATACTTCGAGATGTTCTTCACAACCCAGGCGACAGCCGCGGCGGCATCGTCGATAATCTCGCTAACCTGTGCTTCGGGATAGAGACGGTATCCGGCAGCCACCACTACATAATCTTTGGCCAGAAGCTCCTGCGGCGTATGTTTTTGTCCACCGGTCAGGCCTCCGCCATGGAACCAGACGATCACCGGGCGGTCCTCCGCCTTCTTCACATAGCTGACATCCAGCCTGCAACGGGGGGAAAGCTCTTCGTCGCGGTAGGAAATGCCGCGGTCGTGCTTGTATTTTTGCGCCGATGCCGGCAGTACGGCCAGCAGCGTCAGCGCCAGTATCAGTAGCCTTTTCATTGGTTGTATTGGTCGTCGATGTTATGTATGGATTGCTGCCGGTTTTGTTCCGCCTCCCGCAGGATGCGGTCCCGGGTGGATTTGAAGAGGCGGTAGCAGAACCAGATAAGGAGTATTGTTATAAGTCCGGAATATGCCGGGGAGAGTTCGGCGGAGAAGGCCAGCGTGTCGTAGATGCCATGCAGCAGCACGGGGAAGAGCCAGACCTTGATGCGGTCGAATTCCGTTATCTTTCGGGAATCGAAGTGGTTGCGGGAGAAATAATAGCCCATCACTATGGCGAATGCGAAGTGCCCGGGGACTGCGAAAATCGCGCGGGTGACGCTGACCTGGAACCATCCGGCCCCGGCCGAGACCACGTACATCAGATTCTCGAGGCAGGCAAAGCCAAGGCCGACCGCTGCGGCATAGACCATACCGTCGAAGCGCTCGTCGAACTCCGGGCTGTGACGCAGCAACAGCCAGAGCATCAGCAACTTGGCGGATTCCTCCGGGATTGCCGCCCCGAAGAAGGATGTCTGGAGGGCTTCAGCAAAGGAAGAGGGCTGATTGACGAAAAGGCCCAGTTTCATCAGGGGGCCGGATATCAGCGTCGACGCGAACACGGAAAGGCAACCATAGAAGAAGCCTTTGTAGATCATGCGTTTTGGCTCGGGGTTGAAATCCTTGCTGTAAACGTAGTACAGCAGCAGTATTCCCGGCACAATGGCTGCAGCGAGTATAATCCACATAACCTCACAAAGTTACAAATTAATTCAGTGTCTTTCAAGCTTGTGCTTTCCGCCCACAACTACCTCAGGCTCTTCGGCACCGGGCAGCCATACTTCGGCCCGGACCCCATCCGGGACTTCGATATTCCACTTGAAGACGCCGTTTTCGACCTTCCAGGAACTGACTATGCGCCCGCGGACGGATTCATAGCTGCAGTCCACGTAGTCCAGACCTTCGATCGGGGTAGGCCGGAGTTCGATTTCCTCGTAGCCCGGTTTGAGCGGCCGGATGCCGGCCAGATACTCGTATTCCCAGAGGATAAGGTCGCCCAGGAGCATCACGTGGTTGCCGGAATTCATCGCCGGATTCGCGGTGTCTCCGTTCCAAAGCTCCCAGATAGTGGTCGCTCCGTGTTCCACCATATATCCCCAAGAAGGATAGGTAGTGTCGGTGGCGATCTTCAGAGCAAGATCAGGACGGCCGAACTCGGTGAGGGTGCGCATGAGGATCTGGATTCCGATCACCCCGCAACTCACGTGGCCGCCCAATTCGTTCTCGGTCTTATCTACGAGGGATGCGAACACCTTCTGCTCGTCGCCGGCGGGCACCAGGCCGTTCCAAAGGGCAAGGAGGTTGGCAGTGACGGTGTTGTTGTCGTAGTATCCGCCTTCAGCGTTATAGAATTTGCGGTTGAAGGCGTCGGTGCTGGCCGCTGCCTCGGCTGCGAAGAATTCAACATCCTCCGGGAATCCCGCCACGGGCGCAAGAGCCTGCAGCATCTTGCAGTAGCGGACATAATAGGCGGTGGAGATAACTGCCGCCGCGGTGATGCGGGACGGATCCTTGGAATTGATGACTTCCGGGGATTCCGGCGGCATGCACCAGTCGCCGTAGGTATCCTTGGTCATGATGCCATCCACCATCCACTTTCCCTTCATATAGGCCATCCACTTCTTCATGCCGGGATAGTGCTTTACTATCACGTCCCTGTCTCCGAAACGGCGGTAGAGCATGTCCGCGGCCTCGATGAAGGTGCCGGGCCAGGTCATGTTGTCGGAGCGGATGGTGTAGAAGTTGGGGGCGATGTCCGGCACCTGCCCCTCCTCGTTCTGCTCGGTGGCGATATCGTCCAGCCACTTACGGTAGAGGGCGTGATTGTCGAAGATATAGCTCTCGCCGCGGCATCCGGTGGAACGGTCGCCCAGCCAACCCATGCGCTCGTCGCGCTGCGGGCAATCGGTGGGCATGCCCCGGTAGTTGCCGCGAATGCCCCAGTATGCGTTTTTGTAAACCTGGTTCATCACGGGGTTCGAGCAGGAGAAGTGCCCTGTCGTGACCATCTTGTCGTAGAAGACCTGGCCTTCGAAGTCGCCGAGTTTCGGAGCACTGTGCAGGCCGCTTATCTCCACGAAACGGAAACCGTGGTAGGTGAATGTGGGATGCCAGACCACGGGTTTGCTGTTTTTCGCTATGTAGATATCCCTCACCTTGGCGCCGCGGAGATTGTCGGTGTAGAGTTCGCCGTCGGGCTGGAGGGTCTCGGCAAAGCGGAGCTTAAGGGTGTCGCCCTCGTTCAGGCGGGCCTGGAACTGCAACCATCCCACCATGTTCTGACCCATGTCCAGGATGTATCTACCACCCGAAATAGGGGTGATGGAAACGGGCTTCACGATATCTTGGATTTCGATATTGGGGTTGGGCTGGGCGGTAAGTTCTCCCCAGGGCTTGTCGGCGGGTTCGGCTTGGGGCCAGGCGGAATCGTCGTAATCCGGCTTAGTCCATCCGTCCAACTCCATGCGGGCATCGTAGATTTCGCCGTCGAACTCGTTGTTGCTGCGGATGGGACCGTCGGCCGTGGCCTTCCACTCTTCATCGCTCAGCACACGCTGCACCTCGCCGTCAGCGTAGAATATCTCCAGCTGGCAAAGGAGGCAGGGCAGCATCTTGTCGTAATGCTTGTAGGCATTTTTTGCATCCCACTTGACGCGGAGCCCAGGGACCCGGCCGGTGCCCACCGCCACTGCGATTGCGTTCGTGCCTTTCTGCAGCAGAGAGGTAACGTCGAAACTGTTGTAGTACACCGTCTTGTCGTAGTTGGAGACGGTGGGAGAAAGCACCTGCGCTCCGCCAACTTTATGGCCATTGATATAGGCTTCGTAGAGCCCGAGGCCGCAGATGTGCAGCTTGGCTTCCTTGATTCTACGGCCCCCTTCGAAGGTGGTGCGGAGATATCTCGCCGGCAGAGAAACCTCTCCCGTGCGGACATCTTCCGGAGAAGTGATTCCTATCCAGGTGGCATCCCAGGTAACTGTGTTATCGGTCAGCAGGGTTGCAGAAGGGTCGTTGTTGCAGCAGGCCGTCAGAATCGTGGCCAGCAGGCAGAAAAAGCAGCTTCTTTTCATTTCAATAGGTTGACGTTTGCCAGTTTTATGGTGCCTTCTCCGAAGGCTTCGATGCCGCTCAGCTCTGCCATCTTCTCGGTGCACGAAATGGTGCAGTTGCTGATGCTGATATCGTGTATCATCTGCGCCGTTCCTTTGACAGATATGCCTATCCGCGCATCGCGGGCGGTCACGTTGGAGATTTCGATGTCGGTGAATTCCGGGATGAACCCATCCACATTGTCCTTCTTCCCGCTGGTGCCCACGGGTACATCCGTATAGGAGGTTTCGAACACTATGGCCTGGTCCCGGATGTCGCTCATGTAGATGTCGGAGATGCGGATGCGGACGGTTTTTCCTCCGCGGCCGGGGGCACTCTTGAAACGGAGGCCAGTGTCGGTGCCGGAGAAGCTGTTATCCAGCACGGCGATATCCTCGACTCCGGCGGAGAATTCCGAGCCGATGACGAAGCCGCCGTGCGCGTGGAAGACGGTGTTGTTCCGGATCAGTACGCGAGCCACGGGGGGATACTGCAGCGCCGCGGGGCCTCCTCCCGCTTTCAGGCAGATGCCATCATCCCCCACATCCACCATACAATTCACCACCAGCACATCCTGGCAAAGGGAAAGGTCGATGCCGTCGCCGTTCTGCGCGTTCCAGGGGCAGCGGACCGTGACTCCGTCGATGATGACATGCTTGCAGCGGGTGGGGATGAGATGGAATTTCGGGGCGTTCTGGATGGTTACGCCGCTCACCAGCACCCGTTCGCAATCGGTCAGGCGGATCATGTGCGTGCGCATCTTCTCCTGAGTCTTATAGTCCGGGGCGATGTTGGGTTGGCCATTGAGGTCGAAGGGATACCAAAGATTGCCGCCATCCGCCTCCGTGCCGCCCATGCGCTTAAAGTCTTTCCATTCGGTGTCGCTGACTTTGCCGCGTTTGACCGCGCGCCACCATTCCCCGTTGCCGTCGATTATGCCCTCTCCGGTGATGCTGATGTCGTGGCGTTTGCTGGCGCCGATGCAGGGTTGGACCTTGCCGTCTTTGAGGTGGGCAGTCTTGTCCGGCGTGAAGAGAAGTATGGCGTTGCGCTCCAGATGCAGGTCGGTGTTGTCTTTCAGGCTGATGGGGCCGGTGAGCCAAATACCTGCGGGGATTACGATGTGCCCGCCTCCGAGTTTGCCGATGGCTTTGATTGCGCTGGCGAAGGCCTCGGTGTTGAGGGTCACGCCATCCGGTTTTGCTCCGAAGTCGGCGATGCTGACGGTGTTGTCGGGGATCTGCGGGGCGTCGGGTTCGACCAGGCTGAGGCCCGTGCGGCCCTGGACGTCGTTGTAGTATTTGGCGTAGTCGCCGGCGGTTGCCGTGGCGGCGCTCAGGAGGAGGGCAAGAGTGATGATGGCGCGTAAAGTCTTGATAATCATTGTTTTCACATAAATACCTCTACAGTGTTTGTTGTAGAGGCGTTTCTAGTAAGTAATTAATAGTCAACCACTAAGGCGCCACGGACGAATTCACGAAGGAGCGTGCCGTGGTGGCCGGGGATGATTATGTGGTGGTTGCCGATGGGGTCGGTGAGGAAGTAGCGGGCGTCGTCCGGGGCCAGGCGCAGCCAGACCTGCGTGCGGCAGAGGTTGGCTTCGTATTGGTTGCGGAAGAGTTCTCCTTCGGCGATGAAGGCGCGGTCCAGCGAGCCGGAGAGTTTGAATACGGTCACCGGGCCTTCGGGGAAGTGCCCGTGGATGCCTACGCCGATGCCGGATTCGAAGTGGGTGTCGTAGTTGTATTCATCCACCATGTCGAAGGGGATGGTGCAGTGGGCGAAGAGTATTTCGCCGGTTTCGGTGTCGATGCGGGCGGGGTTGGCCTGGAAGCCGGTGCGGCCGGTGAGGGCGTGGGCGACCATCATGCTCAGCAGGGCCGGCACGTCCCCTTCGCAACTGGAGGGGATGCCTTCGGCGTTGAGTTTCGCGAGAGCGTAGCAGCCGGTATTGTGCACAGTGCCCAGCAGGTCGAAGCAGCGCAGGGTCAGGGCGGATATTTCATTCTCCTCCACCACCTTCTTCAGGGCAAGGTAGATGCGCGTGGCGTCCGGAAGGGATGCGCGGACTTCGGGGGCGGCACCTGCATCCGGGACGCTGTTGACCATTTTCGACCGTTCCTCCTTGAACGCCTCCAGCAGTTCATCCATGAGGATTTCCTGCGTGGCGACGCCAAGTTTCCGAAGCATAGCCTCGGTATCGTACCCACTGGCGATGAGCCAGTCGGAGGGTTTGCCGATGATGCCGATGGCGGCACCGCTCAGGGTGGCGCGGGCGGCGGCGATTTGCTTGAGTACTTCTATACGAGAGCGGATGTATTCCGGGCTGCCGTGGAGAACTTCGCCTTTCAGGCCGTTCTGGCGCAGATATGAAAGGATCTCCAGCGAGGCGGCCAGGGAGTTGCTTTTGCCTGATGCGAGCAGGGTGAAATAGTCCGTGCCGGCCGCGAGCATATCCGGCAGAAGGCTCTTGAAGATGCCTTCGGCTCCGCCGGTGCGGATGTAGATTATGTTGAGATCCGCGGTGCCGAATTCGGAAAAGTCGGCGCCTTTCCAGATATAAGGCTCTTCGCCGGGAGCGGCCTCTGTGCCAGTGCCAAAAATGCTGCCGAGGAATTCATCCGAAACGGACTTTACGGCTGCCTCGTCGTGCAGGCCGGAAGTGATCGAGTATATAGATACTGTAGCTTTGTTCTTCATATATTCAGCAATGTAGTAATTATTTGCTAATTTTGTAGCAAACGAATACCAAAATATGCTTAAACCACAGATCCTTCTTGCAGCTATCTGCATCTCTGTTGCCGCGATGGCGCAAACCTATCCTTTTCAAGATAAAAGCCTCTCTCCCGAGCAGCGGGCGGACGACCTCATCTCCCGCCTCACCCTCGAAGAGAAAACCGCTCTCACCCTCAACGCTTCCGAAGCCATCCCCCGCCTTGGAATAAAGGCTTATGACTGGTGGAACGAGGCTTTGCACGGAGTGGGCCGCAACGGTTCCGCCACCACCTTCCCCATGCCTATCGCCATGGCAGCATCCTTCGATGATGCGCTGGTGGAGGCTGTGTTCACGGCGGTGAGCGACGAGGCTCGCGTGAAGCATCGCATCGCCGACGAGGCAGGGCCCATCGCCAGATATCAGGGGCTTACCTTCTGGACCCCGAACATCAATATCTTCCGCGATCCCCGCTGGGGCCGCGGGATGGAGACTTACGGGGAGGATCCGTACCTGATGGGGCAGATGGGCATGGCCGTAGTACGCGGTCTGCAGGGGCCGGACGATAGCCCTGTGCGTAAGCTCTTCGCCTGCGCCAAGCACTATGCAGTGCACTCTGGGCCGGAAACGGAGCGCCATCGCTTCGATGCCAGGCCCACCCGCCGCGATCTGTACGAGACCTATCTCCCGGCATTCAAGGATCTTGTGACCAAGGCCGGAGTGGAGCAGGTGATGACCGCCTATAACCGCTTCGAGGGCCAGCCCTGCAGCGCCAATGACTACCTTATCGACACCGTCCTGCGCGGCAAGTGGAACTACAAGGGCGTGATAGTCTCCGACTGCTGGGCGGTCGCCGACTTCTACATCAAGGGCCGCCACGAATATGTCGAGACCAAGGCCGAGGCCGCTGCGCTGGCCGTCAAATATGGGGTGGATGTGGAATGCGGACACGCATATCAGGCCATTCCCGAGGCTATCAAGGCCGGGTTGCTGACCGAAGCCGAACTCGACCGTAACCTCAAGCGCGTCATCATCGCCCGCATCCGCCTGGGCGAAATGGACAGCGTCGATCCCTGGGCTGATCTGCCGGAAAGCATAGTGGAGGGGCCGGACAATAAGGCACTTGCCCAGTTCGTGGCAGAGAAATCTATCGTCCTTCTTCAAAACAAGGGCATCCTCCCTCTTGCTCCCGATGTGCCGGTTGCACTGATCGGTCCGAACGCGGACGATACCACGATGCAGTGGGGCAACTACAGCCCTATCCCCAAGGAAACCATCACCTTGCTGGCCGCTCTCAAAGACAGGCAGAAGGAGTTGAAGTATGTGAAGGGATGCGGGCATCTGGATGCGGCTGAGCCTTTCGACGGGGTGCTGGCTGCGCTTGACGGCGTTGAAACCGTTGTCTTCGCTTCCGGCATCACTCCTTTCCTGGAGGGAGAGCAGGGCGATGCGGGCGGATTCCCCGGATTCGAGGGAGGCGACCGCACCGTCATCGAGCTGCCTCAGGTGCAGAGGGATCTGATTGCCGCTCTGCACGAGGCCGGGAAGAAGATCATCCTCGTGAATTTCAGCGGTTCCGCCATGGCGCTGGAAAAAGAGGCTGCGTGCTGCGACGCCATCATCCAGGCCTGGTATCCCGGGCAGATGGGCGGCCTGGCGATTGCCAATATCCTCTATGGAGATTGCAATCCATCCGGCAAACTTCCTCTAACTTTCTATGCCTCCACCGGGCAACTGCCAGACTTCTCGGACTACAGCATGAAGGACCGCACCTACCGTTTCTTCACCGGCAAGCCGCAGTGGGTCTTCGGATATGGCCAGAGCTATACCACTTTCAAGATCGGGCGCGTCCACGTAAAGGGCGGAAACGTTGTGGTGAAGGTGCGCAATACCGGCAAATTCGACGGGGATGAGGTTGTGCAGCTCTATATCTCCCGGAAGAAAGATAAAGACGGTCCTATCCGTACTCTGAGGGCCTACAAGCGCGTTTTCGTGCCTGCCGGCGAGACGGTTACGGTGGAAATTCCTCTCACGGAAGAGACCTTCCTTTGGTGGAGTGAAAAGGATCAGGACATGGTCCCCACCCACGGCCGTTACGTGCTGCAGGTAGGCAGCAGTTCAGCCAAGGAGGATCTCCGCTGCCGCAGATATCGCTTCTAGATCAAGCTAATCAGCAGGAAGCTGAAGTGGGCGATGATGCCCGCGCAAAGGCCGGCGATGGTGTGAGCGCCAAGGGCCTTGGGGATGGCTTTGCGCCAGCCGAGGGAGTCGAGCATGGCAGTGTGGGTGGATAGATATCCGCTCCAGCACATTCCGATGGCGGTGCAGACCGCGATGGCGTTGCCATCCAGGAATCCGGCTGCATCGAAAGTGGGAAGCAGGCCGAGAGCGGCACCCACGGCGCCGAGGGCAGTCATAGGGAATGCGATGAGCTCCATCGCCTTGAAACCGAACAGCCACTCGAACACCCAATGGATCTTATCTGCCAGCCAGGGTAGGATGGGCACGCCCTGCGAGGATGCACCCGTATATCCTTCAGCTCCCGGGCCGAAGGTGATCATGATAACGGCGGTGGTGATGATCAGTACACCGGGGATGATCTGCAAACCGAGTTCCACCCCGTTCTTTCCGCCGTCCAGGATGGCGTTGAGGAAGCGCATGAAGATGCTGTTCTGCTGCTGCTCTTCCTCGCTTTTTTCTTCAACCTTCGCTTTGGCGTCGTCCAGCACCATTTCCTGCATCTCGGCAGGCCATGCCTTGAGGCAGGAGCGCTGCATCAGGCGGGTGGAGATGATGGATCCGCAGAAGGCGCCGAACAGGCCCACGAAGGCCGCCCCGACACTGCCGTATCCGAACATCGTGATGAGCACCACGAAACCCATTCCGAAGGCTGTGCCGAAGTTGGTGAGGGATATCAGCTGATACTTCTTGAAGTAGGATGCAAACGAACGGTCCTTGCTGAGTGCGATGATGGCGGGGTTGTCCGACAGGAAAGTCATCACGGCTCCGAGGGCGGCCACTCCGGGGAGATGGAAAAGGGGCTTCATCAGCGGCCGGAGGAATTTCTCCAGCAGCGTGACCACTCCGAATTCCGCCATCAGCTTGGAAAGGGCTCCGGTGAGCACCGTGATGCCCATCAGATAGAACACGGTATTCAGCAACAGGTCGTGCGCCGTGTTCATCATGGTCTTGAGCAT
The DNA here is from genome assembly GCA_017962925.1 of Bacteroidales bacterium. Lineage (GTDB taxonomy): Bacteria > Bacteroidota > Bacteroidia > Bacteroidales > UBA932 > Cryptobacteroides. The sequence continues at coordinate 2,360 of JAGCUK010000023.1, read as the reverse complement.
ATTGCCTCCGCCCATGCGGGAACCAAGGGCCCAGAACACTGCGATCAATACTACAAGGAAGATAACGGCCTCGACCGTAGATCTATGTTTGGCTTTCATTTCAGGCTATCGCTTAATCGGCTGCAAATTTAACACTATTCTAGAATCCGCGGCCGAATTCCACCCAATATTTGGCTTCGAGTTCCGCCCAGCGCGCAGCTGCATTGTCGTAGACCTTCTTGGTATAGGCATTCAGTTCTTCCGGTTTCGCCTTGGCACCGGGGAGGCCTTCGAATGTGGCATCCTCAACCTCCTTCAATACCTTGTTGAAGCCTTCTTTGGTGCTCTGCCAGCTGAGGGTGGCGAGTTTGTTGGCCTTACGGAACTGCCAGACGAAGAGCGAAGGGTCGTATTTGTTCTGGCCGCAGGCGGACATGGGCGCCGGGAGTTCGGTACATCCTGCGAAAATGGGGATGTGGGGGCTCTGCGCGGGGTTATCTACCGCAAGCCAGCAGATGCCGCCGACCGCGTCCGGGAGCCATCCGCGAAGCTGGATGACGGTGGAATAGGCGCACCAGGCGACTGCCACCGTGCGTCGGAAAGTGATGGTGCCAGGGGCGATGGTGTTGATGGTTTTCTGGTAATTTGTGGTGGGCCAGGGGTTCGCCAGCGGGCTGACCTTATCCCCAAGCTTGATATTCTGGGTCATGTCGAACCCGTCCACTCCCTCGTAGGTGGAGCGGAGCAGCTGCAGTACGTCCCGCACGCTCACTGGCTTCTCCGGCTTGACGCTGAAGGGCATCTCGTCATCCTCGAACTTCAGCCCGAGCGAGGGGGCCAGCTCATTCATGATCCACCATTCGCGCTCGCGGAAATTCTTGCCTCCGCCGTATGCCGCATGGTAGGCCTTGTAGAAGATGAACTCGCCCTGGCCGTCCCAGAGGCCGTACTTCTGCGCCACCGCCTCCACATTATCCGAGGCCATGAAATTGCGCTTGTCCTTACGGTCGATGCGGGAGATGCGGGGGATGTTGGCGGATACTGCCACCTCACCGTCCGGCACGCGCTGAGCTGCCCAGACGGCACCTTTCTCCCCCTTTCCGGGGCCGAGGACCTCGAAGAACCAGACCTCTTTCTTGTCCGCCACCGTTAGGCACTCTCCGCCATCGGTGTAGCCATATTCCTCCGCCAGCTCGCCCATGAGTTTGACGGCGTCGCGAGCATTGTCGCAGCGCTGGAGGGCTATGCGGCAGAGTTCCTCGACCATGAACATTCCGTTGCTGCTGCGCAGGGTGTCCGGGCCGGAGAACGTGGTTTCGCCGATGGCCACCTGCTTCTCGTTCAGCGAGGGGTAAGCGGTGTTGAGATATGCATAGGTCTTGCGGGCCTCGGGGATTTCGCCGGCAAAGCGGACTCCGGTGGTGTCGCCGGGGAAGGCGGTGCGCCGGGTCCATCTGTAAACGGGATGCATGGTGCCTTTAGGGTGCTTTGCTGCCGGCTCCATGGTGGCCCAGGTGCGGGATTTGCCGTCGCAGGTATGCGATGTGATGACGCTGCCGTCGTCGCTGGCCAGCCGCCCCACGGCGATGCTGGTGCAGTCCAGCCCGTCGCTTTCCCAGTCCTGCGCTGCGGACGTGAATCCGAGCGCCAGGGCCGCGATGAGTATCAAGTATTTCTTCATATTTCTTTTATCGAGATGGCAAAGCCGCCGGAGGGGGCCATGCGCAGGTTGAGGACGGTGGAGGCGTCCACGGTCTGTTTGGTGATGGTATAGCGGGCGCAAGGGGCGGAGCCGGTGGCCTGCGAGACGTTCACGCCGTCGGCGTCGGGAGCATCCGCATAGATGGTCGCCTCATACTTCGCGCCGGGTTTGAGGAAGTCCAGGGCAACGTCAAAGGTACGGCTTTCCTCGTCGGTGATGCCACCCACGAACCAGACGTCTTTAGTCGCATCCGGCTTACCGTTGATGTCGGTGAGGCAGAAGCGGCTGGCGCCGTTCACATAATCCTTCTTGCCATCCGCGAGAGCAGCCACACCCTTTGCAGCCAGCTCCATGGTGGATTTCCTGGGCTGACGGGCCACCACGATATAATCTCCCGGCTCAGCATAGAGATACTTGCTCTGCTCCCAGTCCACAGCCACGTCCTTGATAAACTGGAAGGCGTCGGCATACCTCTCGTAGTTCTCCGGCAGGTCGCAGGCCATCTGGAGAGGGGAAGGCATGGTCAAGTACAGGCCCAGCTGCTTGCAGACGGTGAACTTGAGCACGTCCTTGCGCTTGGGGGTTATGAGTTTCAGGTTCATCTCCAGCGCGCCCGGGGTATAGTCCATCGGGCCGCCCTGCAGGCGTGTGAAAGGCAGGATGGTGAGGTGCTTGGGCT